>NZ_AUPM01000064.1 GCF_003265365.1 Petrotoga sp. 9PW.55.5.1
TTTCAAAAAACCCTATGCACTAGTGAGTGAGTAATAGGGGGTGAAGAAAACGATACGGGAAACACCCAGACCCATACCGAACCTGACGGTTAAGCCGTATCGTGCCGATGGTAGTACGATTCTTTCGTGCAAGAGTAGGTATCGCCCCCTTTCTTTTATTTAATTGCCGCTTCTTTTTATTAGAGCGGCAATTTTTTTGTTTTATATTTACTTCTATGGTATAATTTTTTTTGATATTAATATCTTTTGAGGGGGTATTTATTAATGGATGAAATAAAAGAAACGGCTTTAAAAAGATATGAAGAGTGGTTGGAAAAGATAGACAAGAATCAAATAGAAGAATTAAGAAAATTGAATGAAAATGAGATAGTAGATCGATTTTATAAAGATTTAGAATTTGGTACGGGTGGTTTGAGAGGAAAAATTGAATTAGGTACAAACAGAATGAATGTTTATACTGTTGCTAGAGCTACGCAAGGATATGCTAATTACTTAAAAAAGCAGAAAGACTTTCCCAGTGTAGTTATAGCGTATGATACAAGAAGAAATTCAGAGCTCTTTGCTAAGATAGCAGCAAGAGTTTTATCAGCAAACAACGTTACTGTTTATCTTTTTGATCAAGTTGCTCCAACTCCTTTGCTTTCCTATGCAGTAAGAAAAATTAAAACAGATGGAGGTATAGTAATAACAGCTAGTCACAATCCTCCTGAGTACAATGGTTATAAAGTTTATACATCAGATGGAACACAAGCTGTACCTAAATTCGCTAACAAAATTACTGAAGAAATTGATAAATTAAATTATTTTGAAGACGTGAAATGGATAGACTTTGATACTGCAGTTAAAAACGAAAAATTATTTTTATTAAATGAAGATATATTTAATGATTATTTGGATGAGATAGAATCATATATCAGATCTTTGAATCCCTATACTGATAAGAAATCAGTTATTGTTTATACTCCATTGTATGGTGCAGGTTTAAAATTAGTAAAAAGTATATTGACGAGATTAGGTTTTGATGTTAACTTGGTAGAAGAACAATCAAAAATAGATCCTAATTTTTCAACATTAAAAGTGCCAAATCCTGAAGAAAAAGATGCGTTTGAATTGGCGTTGAAGAAGGCAAAAGAAATAGGAGCTGAATTGGTTTTAGCAACCGATCCAGATGGAGATAGGATAGGTGTATACGAAAAGTATAAAAATGATTATGTTTCTTTTACGGGAAATCAGATTGGTGTGTTGTTAGCTCATTATTTATTGAGTAAATTTCATGGATTATCCGTTCTACGACCAGAGGATTATATTGTGAAAACAATAGTGACTACTGATATGGTTAGACCTATAGCAAATGAATTTGGAGTACAAGTAGAAGAAACTTTGACGGGGTTTAAATTTATTGGAGAAAAAATTGAAAAGAATAAAGATATCGGCAAAAAATTTTTATTTGGTTTTGAGGAAAGTTATGGTTATTTGGCCAACGATCATGTAAGAGATAAAGATGCTGTGATTACAGCTGCTCTTATATCAGTGATGAGTTCTGAAATGAAGTCAAAACTTAAAACGCTTACTGATTACCTAATAGATCTGAAAGAAAAGTACGGTTATTACGAAGAAAAACTTGTTTCATATACATTTGAAGGGTTTGAAGGAGCACAAAAAATAAAACGGATTATGAATAAAATGCGAAAAAACCCTCCTCTAAAAATAGGAGATTTAACTTTGAAAGAAACCTTAGATTATCAAAAAGGAATCGAAGGATTTCCCAAATCAGATGTTGTGGAACTTAGATATTCAGATATTAAAATTATTGGTAGACCTTCAGGAACTGAACCTAAAATCAAATTCTATATATTATTGAAGGCTAGTACGGAAAAAGAAGCTAAAGAATTAATTAAATTATCAGAAGATGCTATTTCGGAAATTGTAAACGTATAAAATTCTTGTTGAAGGTGATACTTAATGTTGTTTTATAACATTTTATTTTCTGAAGAAGGAAATTTCAAAGAAATAAAAAATATTTCCTATTCTAACGAAGAAACTTTGATTATCACCGAAGTAATTTCACCGTTGGTTTTAAAGAAATCTAAACCTTTTCTTATTGGTTATTTCATAGTAGAGGAAGATAACAAAGATATATCAGGAATAATGAGACATTTAATAATTAAAGAATCTTTAGGAAAGCGTATTGAATTGAATTATACAGACAATATTTCTAATGGCGTTAGGGAAATCTATGGAGATTTTGTAGAATTGGTTTCAAAATATATTGGATTAAGAAGGGTAATATCATCTTTTAATGACCTGATCTTGGAAGATGAAATTAATAATAATTTTTCATTTTGGTTAGAAGATATTGTTAAAGATGTAGCTATGGATAAGAGAGAGATATTGGCTCAAAGAGTTACTAAATTTGTAAATCTTTATTTAATAAAGGTGTATGAAGGAATTTATAAAAGAAACATCCATTTACTTAAAAAATACGAATCAGAAATTACTTTTAAGATTTTAGAGACTTCTATGTTGCAAAAGATATATTAGGAGGAGTTTTCGTGAAATGGGTTTCAGCAACTGTAGTTTATGATGGTACAAATTTTTTCGGTTATCAAGCTCAACCAGAATCCCGTACTGTACAAGGGGAAATAGAAAAGTCATTAAAAACCATATTTAAGAAGGACGTTACTATCTATGCTGCGGGTAGAACAGATACAGGTGTTCACGCTATGGGGCAAGTTGTTTCCTTTGCTGTAGAAAACTCATCAATGACTGAAAAAAATGTAAAAGATGCTTTGAATTCTGTTTTACCAGAAGACATTTATGTTAAAAATATAGAATTGGTTAAAGAAGGATTCAATCCCAGAGCTGAAGCGACTAAAAGAATATATCATTATTATATATATAATAATAAAGAGCCGAATTATTTTTTTAAGAAATAGAGTTTGGTGGATACCGTGGGATTTAAATTTAGGAAAGATGAGATCAGCTGCTAGATTTTTTGAAGGAGAACACGATTACACTAGTTTCAAAACAGGAAACGATGAGAGAAATCCCATAAGGACGATATATAGAGTCAGGATAATTAAACAAAAAAATAATATAATTCTGATACGTGTAGAAGGAAAATCTTTTTTAAGAAGAATGGTTAGGAATATGGTTGGAGCATTAATAAAGGTAGGGACAGAGGTATGGCAACCAGAAGACATAAAAAAGATATTGGAGATAAAGAAAAGATCAGCTTCCCCAACATCTGCTCCTCCGCAAGGGTTGTATTTTTATTCTGTTTTGTTTTAATAGTTTCTATTACCCTTGCAAGAACTGAGATAGGTTTAATATATAAAGGACCTTATAATTATTTCAACGAGGTTATTTTTAGCCTGTATAAGTACGCAGATATATCTATTCCTCCATCAGATACCTCTAATAGAATGGAAATCATTTATAATGATGGGTTGTTTTATATTAAATATAAAAATCAAAATGTCTCAACTTTATTATCAAATATGGAAAGTACAATTAAAGAACTTGTTAATGAACCCCCAAGATCAGTTTTTGTAATTGCAGAAGATTCTTTCATTCTTACTGATAGTGGAACAAAGACTTCTGTTTTTTTAACTTGGGATCAAAATATGGAAGTTAAATTAGATATGAATGGATTTATTTTTGAACATGCTTTTTCTCCTTCTTTAGGAGAATTTATTTATAGAATTCCATCTCGGTTAGTTGATTTGGAAATATCCGGAGCTAATAGTGAAATTATCTTGAATGATAAAAAAATCAATATACCAATTGTTTTAAAGGTTCCACCTTCTAAGATTTTTATAGAAGATGGTATTAAAAAGATAGAGATTGATTTAACCGATTATCATGAAAGTAAATATGTTGTTGACTTAAAAAAACACGATATATATCAAAGAGTAAATACTAAAGTTAAAAAAGTCTTCGAGATAGAAAGTGGGATATTTTTTTACGGTGAGCCTTTGTCTATATGGATGCCAAATGGAGGAGAACCTTTTATTACCGATTCAAGGTTTTACTGTGATTATGGTGATATAGAAGAAAAAAGTAAGACATTTTTCATTGATGGAGAAATAGTTTTTGCCCATGAGAATGATAAAACTATTTATTTGCTTACTAGTTCAGGACATTTTGTTACTTTAGGGAAGAAAAATATTAATAGAGATTTTGAAAGAGCTCCAATGTCTATTATAGTAACCGATAAGTATATTCAAATAAAAACCTTTAAATTAGAAAGTTATAGAGTAGATTTTGAAGGTGGGATATTCAAGGAGGGAAATGTCTATAATATGAATTTAGATTTGCCTTCTTACGATCACAAAGATTTTTATGAGTTTAATAAATTATCTTTTGAAATTAAAGATAATGAAATAATTATATACAACATTTCTGAAGAATAAAATTATTGGGGAAAATTAAGTAAAAAATTTTCTATTGAGCCTTTGTATTCTATTTTACCCCCGTTTAAAAAAACAATTTTATTTGTAATATCAGAAAATAAAGATAAATTTCTTGTCGAGATAATTAAAGTTCTTTCTTCTTTAATATCATAAAGGAAATTTTTAATCTCTCTTAGCATAAAGTCATCTAAATGATCTAGAATAGAATCAAAAATAAACACCCGAGGATTACGTGCCAAACTCAAAAAAATAATAAATGAGATTTTGTCTCCTATTGTCCAGTTTCGAAAATTCTCATATCTTTTTAGTGAAATGTTATTAGAAAATATATGTGAAATATTAAGCTTGTTGAGGAGAATAAATTGTTCATGAGAAATTTCGGAAGGTTTAATACCTAAAGCTAGGTTGAAAACTTCACTTAAGGTAAGAAAATTAATATTATCAACAAAGGAAGGCTCTGAATAAGCAATCTGAGATCTTAAATATCCTTTTTCTATATCTTTTATATCTTTTCCCAAAAATAATATTTGGCCTAAACTTTCAACGTTTCTAAAAAGTTCTTTATTCAAGGAAACCAGGGAACGAGTTAATAAGGATTTTCCAGAATTTCTTGGTCCATAAACTAATAGAATTTCATTAGTAAAAATGTCTAAACTAATATTATGGAGCATTTCTTGCTCATCAATAAACATAGAAAAACTCTTAATATTTATGATTTGCTGTTCGTTCATTTTAATATTGTTTATTTTCCTTTTTGTTTTTATAAAGCGAATCTTCTTTTAGTAAGGCCAATCTTCGTATGCTTTCTTCATCTTTTGCATTTTTTAATTCTCTAATAAAATCTATCTGTGATGAAAATCTTATATTATTATGCTCAATCTGTTTGTTTAATTGATTTTTTTCATGCATATTTTCTGCCGCCTTTCAATAAATAATTTGCTTTTTGTTGGGGGCTTTCAAACATATGATACTCTTCTCTTTATACAAAAAAGCTAAATTCCATTACATTTCTTTTATAAATCAGTGAAAAATATAAATAACAAAACACCCTAGAAGGGTGTTTTGTTATTAAGAATACATTGTGTTTAATAAAATAACTAAACTAATAAAGGTTCTAAAGTTCTATTTAATACTCCATGAATAAATGAAATAATCACTCCGTAATTAACTATAGGGATATCTAATCTATTTATTGCATTGATTCTTCTCATCATCATAGTGCGTGTTAAGGTACAACCTCCACAGTGAATAATTAATTTTATATCTCTAAGATCTTCTAAATCAGGGAATTCTTTGCCTGCTACAAATTTAAAATTTATATCTTTTTTTGTATATTTTTCTAACCAGTTAGGTATCTTTACCCTACCAATATCCTCACTTAAGGGCCTATGTGAACATCCTTCCATTATTAGTATCTTGTCTCCATCCTCCAATTTGTTTATAACGTCAACATCTTTAGTTAGTATTTTTATGTCTCCCTTGCTGCGAGCTTCTAATATTGAAAATGTTGTTAAATTAATATTTTGAGGAAGCAATTCATCGACTTTTTTAACTGCCTGTGAATCAGTTATCACAAGTTTGGGGAGAATTTTCAATTTACTAAGGATTTCGCTAATTCCTTCAACTGACGTAACAATAGGAAAGGCCCCTCTATCTAAAGTTTCTCTTATAGCATTGACTTGTGGCATTATCAATCTACCTTTAGGAGCGCCGGTATCTACAGGAACTACAAGTAACACAATATCGTTAGTATTTATATACTCTGGAATTAAAGATATTTCTTCATCAGTTATTTTTAATTTTGTTAGCTCTTTCTTTAGTTGTTCTATATTAATTCTTTCTTGAGAAGATACTTCAATAACAGGTTTTTTGAATATTTCTGAATAAACCCTTTTCAGAGATTCAAAATTTTTAATTTTATCAATTTTATTGATGACTATAATATAAGGAATTTTCATCTCATTGAAAGTTTTAGAGATAAAATATTCAAATTCTTTTGGTTCTGAATCGACAACTAAAACTCCGATATCTGCTTTATAAAAAGCTTTTTTTGCTTTTTCTACTCTTTTTATTCCTAAATCTCCCTCATCGTCTATACCTGGTGTATCGATTAATGTTACTGGTCCGATGGGTTGTAGCTCCATACTTTTATATACTGGATCAGTTGTTGTTCCAGGAACGTCGGAAACTAAAGCAATTTCTTGATTTAGTATCGCATTTATTAAAGAAGATTTCCCCACATTTCTTCTGCCGGCTATTGCTATATAAGTTCTGAACCCTCCCGAAGCAATCATTATAACATCTCCTTTAACTTTTTTTGAGTGATTTTAGAAGGGGAAAATCCCAATTCTCTTAATTTATTGTAAGAATAGAAATATTCGACTTTTATTTTGTTATCATAAATATTATAGTTTTCTCTGTATTTATCGGGAGTTATATTAACCATAATGACGTTACATCCTGCAAAAAATCCTTGATATTGAAGGTCTTCTGAAATCGTTCCTAAAGCTGTTGTTGTAGGCATTTGTGCTTTTGGAATACAAAGACGAGTTGCAGCATAAGCGTTTAAAGTTAATTCTCCACTACCGGATGGAAATTTTTCTAATGGTGTATTATGAGCAGGAATAAAAGGCCCCATTCCAATCATCTTTATCTTTTCATCTCTCATAAATAGGATATCATCGGCAATATCATCTAAGGTTTGTCCGGGTAGTCCTATGATGTTTCCTGAGCCTGTTACGTAACCTAAGGTGTTCATATATCTTAGTAATTCAATCCTATTTTCATAGTTTTTGTCGGGATGTATTTTTCTAAAAAGAGTTTTATTTATGGTTTCATGTTTTAGTAAAACTCTTACCGCCCCAGCTTTTCGAAATTTTCTATAAGCAGAAAAACTTCTTTCTCCGATAGATACAGAAACAGGCAACTTAGTGTTTTTTCTTATTTCACTGATAATAAATATTAAATCATCTTCAGAATAACTATCGTCTTCTCCACTTTGGAGTATAATCGTGTCCAATCCGTAATCTGCTGCTTGTTTTGCCACGTTTATTATCTCTGTAGGAGACATTCTGTAGCGCCTAATAGATGAATTCTTGGCTCTTAATCCACAGTAAAAACAATTCTTTTTACAGTAATTAGAAAACTCTATTACTCCTTTAATATTTATATAATCTCCTGTGTATAATTTTCTAACGGAATTAGCAAAAGTAAAAACGATCTTTCTTTCTTTATCATCTTTTTTTAATTTTAGAATTTTAATTATGTGCTCTTTTTCTAACGTTTCATGTTCTAAGAAATAGTTTAGAACATCTTTTATTTCTGAACTATGTGATGAATAATCTTTTAAAATTTTTTCTAATTCGTTTCTAATTTGAGGTTTCAATTAGATTCCCCCTTAAGTAAACTACCAATGAACTCTCTTGACTCTTTTATTACTTCTTTTTTATCGCTTTCTATAAAAACTACATACTTATCATCTTCATAAGTTTTTACAGCAGGAATTTTAAAGCCTTCTCCTTTCCCGTATATATAACTTATTCTTCTACCGATTTTTTCCGCTAACCAAATTTTGATTTTATATTTCTCATAGAATGCGTCAATTAATGATTTTAGGATATCTATTTTTTGTTTATTCATAAAATAAAGCACCTTCTTAAAAATAAACGTCTCTTTTACCGGTTTTTACCAATTTTATTTTCTCAATCAGCTTTTGTTTTAAAATTCCATCTTTCATATTTTCAACTTCTTCGTTTATTCTATTTTCGATAGAATGGCGAGTTTGCTCGGGTGCATAATCTAATGCATATTCTAAAGAAGTTAATATAGCATTTGGAGTGCAAAATCTTTTTACAAAACCAGGAATAGAAAATTCCATAAAATGTTCACCCGTTCTTCCCATTCTATAACAAGCTGTACAGAATGAAGGAAGATAGCCTTCTTTGGATAATTCATTAATCACTGAATCTAAACTTCTTTGATCCCCTAGAGTAAATTGACTTTTTTTGTAAGCTTCTTTATCTTCTGTTGAATATGCCCCTACTCCGATATTAGAACCTGCATCAATTTGAGAAACTCCCAATTGTAAAACTTCATTTCTTATTGCAACAGGTTCTCTAGCAGTCAATATAAGACCTGTATAAGGAACAGCTAATCTTAATATTGCTACTATTTTTTTGAATTCATTGTAGTTTACTAAATAAGGTGGTTGCTCAGAGATCGGAGTATTTAATGCCGGTTCAATTCTTGGAAAAGAGATAGTATGTGGTCCGAATCCAAATCTTTCTTCAAAATGAATGGTATGGTATAGTAATCCCATAACTTCAAATTTATAATCATACAAACCAAATAAAGCTCCTATCCCCACATCATCAATTCCTGCTTTTATGGCCCTATCTAGACCATACAAACGCCAAATATAACTAGATTTAGGACCTTTTGGATGCATTTTTTTATACATATCATAATTATAAGTTTCTTGAAAAATTTGGAAGGTTCCAATTCCTACTTCTTTTATTTTTTTATAATCATCAATAGTTTGAGGTGCTGCGTTAATGTTTACCCTTCTTATCTCTCCATTTTTATTTTTGGTTTTATAAACAGTCTCTACCGTTTTTGTAATAAAATCAGCATTGTAGTCAGGGTGTTCTCCATAGACTAAAATTAATCTTTTATGACCTTTATCTTCAAGTGCTTTTACTTCTTTTTCTAGCTGTTCGAAAGTTAAAGTGTTTCTATAAATTTCTGTATTGCTAGATCTAAATCCACAATAAGTACAATTATTGATACATTTATTTCCAATATAAAGTGGGGCGAAGAAAACGATTCTATTTCCGTAGATGTTTTGTTTTAATGTTCTTGCCCCTTCAAAAATCTTTTCCATTGTTTCTTCATCTTCCACATTTAAAAGCGTTGCTACCTCTTGAGGATCTAATCTTTGTTTTGATAAGGATTTTTGAATAATTTCTTCAACCTTAGTTTTGTCTGGAGCTTTAGTTTCTTCTAATAATTCAAATATTTTTTCTTCTTTAATAAATGATTTTTGAGAACTGTGATCTTTAACATAAAACATAAATGTCCTCCTTTAAATTGTGTGAGATTTTACTTTTAAACCAGGGATTTGTCCTAATTTCCCATTGAGAGAGCCTAATTCGTCAGAGGTACCTTCAAAAACCAAAAAAATAATCGATAAATTTTTATCTTGCCTTGGGTACCCTACACGCAAAAGAATATTATCAGCGAATTTGTGTAAAAGCTCATTTACTACATTATAGGTTTTATCTCTGTTTTTTACGGCAATTGAAATCATCGTTAGTCTTTTTTCCAATAAAAAAATCCCTCCTTCATTTTTGAGATATCAAAAGAAGGAGGGATTTTAAACCCTCTGCTTCCCTTGATATCAGATTGTATTCCTCAATCTCAGGAAATATGTGAAATAATTAACTTATATAGTAAAAAAATGGTGGAGACGGCGGGAATCGAACCCGCGTCCGAAAATAGGTGAACTCGGCTTCTCCGAGCGCAGTCCGCAATCAGTTTTTGGATTTTTACGACTTTGCGGACATAGTCGTAAAATCCTAGTGCCCTTTATACTTTCAAATCTGGGCACAAGATTTGAAAGTGAAGCCTTTTTCTGACGCCTCATTCCTCAAGAAAGGCTCCATTAAACTTGAGGAGAGACGAGCCGCCGTCTTAAGCAGCAGCTAAAGCTAATTCTGGTTTTTCGGCATTTCAAAAATTTTTTAGTTTTTTTACGAGGTAACGTCTCCTCGACTCGCTTCCCGAGCTCGACCTATTCCCGTCGAATCCAAAACGTCCCCATTTATTTTATTTTTTATTCCATTTAAATTATATCAAATGTTACAAAAAAAATCAAGGTCGCCTTATATACCATTGTAGTTTATCAGATAGTTTTGAATCTCTTTCTTGCAAATAAGGTACTAGTTTAGGGTTCTTATATAATATTTTGGTAATTGAATCCAGCACCAAAGATTTAATAGAACTATCATTAGTCCTATAATATTTTTTTAAAAGAATATCTAAAGATTTTCTGGTTGGCAGTTCCGTAACAGCCATCAAAGAGATTTCCTCGATTTCTCCTTCTTCGCCATCCAAGTAAGTTTCTAAAATATCTAGATACTGTTCATCTTTGGTTAATTTTAACAAATGTTCAATTATCAAAGGAAAGGCTCTTTCATCAGAAAATTTGTTAAACATCATTTTTAAGTTTTCTTCTATTTCTTGACACCCCAATTCAGAAAGAAGCTCAGCAAGATATAACAAAACAGTGTCATCTTGCAGGTTAAGATCGAATCTTTTTTTAAATTCGTTGAGTAAGTAGTCTTTACCTTCTGGAGCCATAATACTTAGGGCGTCTCTTGCAAGTTCACTTACTTCTGTATCTTCATCATCTAAAAGTTTTATTAAATTAGGAATAGCCTGAATACCTTTTTCTTCAACTATTTTTTTTAGCAAATCTTCACGACTGTACATTAAATTACACACCCTTTTCAATAAACTATATTTCCATACATTTCTTTAATTTCATTTAATTTTTCTTTTTCAGATAGTTTTATTATAGCTGAAATTGCCTCATTGTCAACTGATTTAATTATTTTGAAATGTTCATTTGCTAAAGTAGCAACTTGAGGCATATGTGTGATGACAATAATTTGTTTGTTTTGAGATAAATCACTTAATTTTTTCCCAACTATATCTGCCATTCTCGGTCCTACTCCCGAATCTATTTCATCAAAAACCATTGTGTCTATAGGATGATTTTTTCCTAATACTATTTCTAAAGCTAAGATAATTCTAGATAACTCTCCACCTGAGGCAACTTCAGCAAGTGGTAAAAAATCACTTTTTGGGTTAGTTTTTAGTAAAAATACAATTTTGTGAGCTGCATCTTTTTGAGGAGCATTTAATTTTTTTATTTTCCAATCAATCTTACAATTTTCCATATTTAAATCTTTAAGATTTTCCTCTACATTTTTTTTAAGCACATCAAGAAAAGGTTTTGTTTGATCTATTAAGTTATCGCTTAAATTCATCAACTTATTTTTTAGCTGGTTCAACTTTGGTTCTAATTCGTGAAAATCTTTTTTTATTTCTTCTAACATATTTTTTTGTGATTTGTATTTTTCTAGATTGGTTAAAACATCTTCTAAAGAAGGCCCATATTTTCTTTTTAGCTCCATTATTATATTTAATCGATTACTGATCCTTTCAAGCTCTTCTGGGTCACTTTCTAAATTCTCCACTTTAATCTGCAACAGATCAAATAATTCAGTTAGCTGTTCTTGAATAAATAAAGCCAAAGAATGTTCTTCTTTAAAACCATAATCGATAATTTTAGATAAATTATAAACTACCTCACCAATCTGCAGGTCTATTGACTTATCATCCTCTTTAAGAAGGTATAGTGATTCTATTAATTTCTCTCTTATTTCTTCTATATTGTTTAGAGTTTTAAAACGAGAAGAAAGTTCATCATCTTCGTTAGGTTTAAAATTTGCTTCTTCTATTTCTTTTATTTGATAATTTAGAATATCAATATTTCTGAAAATATCAGTTTTATCTGTAGGAAGATTTTCAAACTTTCTTTTCAAATTTAAATATTCTTGATAAACTTCATCATATTCTATAAAAAAATTCGGGAATTTTTCTCTTAATATTTTAAATATCAAAGAATTTTGATAATTATCATCTCTTAAAGCTATGTTAGAATCTTGTGAATGAACTTCTAAAAGATATTTTGAAATCTCTTGAACGATATTTTTCGGAACTATTGTATCGTTTAATCTAAAAAGGGTCTTTTTAGGAGTGAAATTTACAGCTAAAATCAATTCATTGTTTTCTAAAGGAACGTAATCCTCCACCATTTCTGCAATGAAATCATTAACCGTAAAAAAAGCAGAAACAGAACCATTTAAATTCTTAAGATTCTGGGGAACATTTCCTGTCAAAAATATTCTTAAGGCATTTAAAAACATTGATTTGCCCGTTCCAGACTCTCCTGTAATCGTAGAAAAGTTGGAATCAAAATCAACGTTTGCTTTTTTAAAAAGGCCAAAGTTTTTTATAGACAAAGAATGTAACATCTGCTCACCAGCCTTGAGATACCCTTTCAGTATCATTCAAATAAAATTATATCATAATATCTATTTATAATTTACTTTTTAAATAATTTAATATCAAGTCCTTAGCGTCTAGTTTAATTGATTCATTTACTTTAAATTTCGGCGTCTTTATGGCTTCTTCTATAACTTCTAAATATCCTTTTGCAGTATTCTTCCAAGTATAATTATTTAAAACTCTCTTTTTGACCTTTTTAGAGTAGTAATCAAAATTATTCAACCCTTCTATTATAGCGTTTGCAATATCTTCTGTATTAAATGGATCGAATAAATTTCCTGAACCGTCGGCAAATATCTCACTAGGCCCTCCATTTTTGGTTGCAACAACAGAAAGTCCGCAGGCTCCTGCTTCAATAGGAGCAAGCCCAAAAGGTTCATAAAAAGAAGGTAGAACAAAAACAGAATTCATTCTTGAAAAATATTTATAAGCTGTAGCTAAAGCTTTTTGAGATCTAAGATCAAAGAAAAAAACTTTATCTTTTATTTTTGCTTTCTCAACTTCTGTTAAAATTGGTTCCAAGATATTTTTTTCTTTTATTGATAAATTTTCTATTTCTTTAAAAGGATCAGCTATTCCTCTTAAAAAAATGGCTAAATTGGCTTTATCTTGTAATTCTTTAGATTGAGAATAGGCTTTAACTACCATAATGTGATTCTTTTTTTCATCCAATCGACTTGACAGAATAATAAAGGGTTTTTTTAATCCATTTATTTTAATTTCTATTTGAGTTAAAGTTTCTTCATCTAGTTCATTTAAATTATCATTAAAAATTTCGGTATTAACTCCAGGAGGAATAACTTTATATTTATTCTCATTCTCAACTTCTGAAATATCTTTATATAAAGGATGTGAATACTGTTCGAATCTTTCCATCGAAGTTGAAACAATAATTTTACTAGCATACTTAATAGATAATCTTTCAGCTGAAATTCTTTGAGAAAAGTGATATTCTCTGTCTATATCCTCGAAATTATTCAAATTAACATTTAATTTATCTAATTTTTGAGCACCTAAAGAATGCCCAGTAAAAGAAAAATTTAATCCGGTTTTTGATTTCAGTAAGACTCCGGAATAACCCCCATCTCCGTAATGACATGTAACAAAAGTAATCTCATCTTTTTTGTACAGCTCAATAATTTTATTAACATACTCCTCTAAATAAGGCCATAATTTTTCTTTATTCAAAAATCCCTCTCCTCCAAAAGGTACCCTTACAATTCGAGGATTTCTACTCTCATCGTAGTAATCGATAGAAGAAGCAAACTCTTGCCAATCTGGATCGACGATTTTGCGAGTAATTATATCTACAAAGACATTCATTTTTGCCAATTCTTTTGATACTTCTTTAACGTAAATCAATTGCCCTCCAAAATCAGGGTGTTCAGTTAAGTGGGAATCATTCTTATCGAAATTCCCTTGAGGATTTAAAAATAAAATTCTCATAAAAAAACCTCCAAATTCTTAATAAACCAAAAGCGGTTAGATATTCTTTATTTTACCATATTTAATTTTCAATTTTAAGTTTTCATCTAAAAAACTTTTAAATAATGGATATGCACATTAAAACGTATGACTTTTTTTAATTAAAACAAAATATGCTATAATCTTTAGGATTGAAGAATAGAAATTCTCATGATCAAATCATAAAAATAGGAGGTTTCAGGATGATTTCACCCCACGGAGAAAAATTGATAAACAGAATAGTAGAAGGTGAAGAAAAAAAAGAGTTATTAAAAAAAGCTAGTCAATTGAAAAGTATAGATGTATCGTACTTTGATTTGTCTGAATTAGAAAATATAGCAACCGGTTTGTTCAGCCCTTTAGAAGGTTTTATGACTGAAGAAGATTATAATAACGTACTAGACGAAATGAGATTAAAAGATGGAACAGTATGGCCCATACCTATTGTATTATCAGTAAAAAAAGAGACAGCAGATGAGATGAAAATCGGAGAAGATATCTTGATAAAAAATCAGGAAAATGGAAAAGAATATGCAATACTCCATCTTAAAGATAAATATTTAAGAAGAAAAGAAGAAGAGGCCTTAAAAGTATATAAAACAAAAGAAATAGAACATCCAGGTGTAAAATTTCTATACGAACAAGGAGATATCGCTTTAGGAGGAGAAATTACACTATTAAATAGAATAGAACATGAAAATTTTAAAGAATACAGATTAGAACCAAAAGACACGAGGAAAATATTCCAAGAAAAAGGATGGAGAACGATAGTTGCTTTCCAAACAAGAAACCCCATACACAGAGCGCATGAATATCTTCAAAAAACTGCACTTGAAATAGTAGATGGACTATTCATAAATCCATTAGTTGGGAAAACCCAAAAGGAAGATATCCCATCTGAGGTTCGAATGAGATCTTACAAGGTAATACTTGATAAATATTACCCTAAAAACAGGGTTTTATTAAGTGTATTTCCAGTAAATATGAGATACGCTGGTCCAAAAGAAGCTATCTTTCATGCGATATGTAGAAAAAATTATGGATGTACACATTTTATCGTAGGTAGGGATCATGCAGGTGTTGGAAATTATTATGGAACATACGAAGCACAAGAAATATTTGATCAATTTACTCCTGAAGAAATCGGTATAGTGCCTCTTAAGTTTGAACATTCCTTTTATTGCAAAAAATGTGAAAATATGGCAACCTCAAAAACATGCCCACATGGAAATGAAGATCATGTATTCTTGAGCGGAACTAAAGTACGTGAAATGCTTTCAAAAGGAGAAAAGCCACCTAAAGAATTTACAAGACCAGAAGTTGCAGAAATACTAATGGAGTTTTATAGAAGTTAGTAATTAATAAAAAACATTGTTCTCAGGGGGATAATTTGCATATTACAATTAACAAAAAAACGATTTCTCTGTTATTAATTATCGTGCTTATATCTGGAAAGATATTTTCCTATGAATTATTTTTTTCAGGGGAAGAGTTGTTATTTTTCTTAAATCAAAAGCTAAATAGTAGTAAATCTATTAAATTAGTATCCTTCAGTTTAGATAACACAATAAGTGATGGAATTTCAAAAATCAACCATGAAATTTTTTTAGAAAAAGATGGTGGATATTCTGGGGATATTCCATTGTCAATTACATACGATAAAAATTACGATGGGTACTTGCATCAAAAGTTTATAATTTTTGATAATAATTCTATTTTATTTGGAACCGGAAACTTTACAAAAAGTGGGTTAAAAGAAGACTTCAATATTTTTATATATACAGAAGATATGAATATTGTAGCAGTTTTTCTAAAAGAGTTTTCTAATTTTAGAAATGGAAAATTTGGAAATAATAAAAAAATAGTTAAAGAAAATTTAAGAAACACCGATATGGGTAATATAGAAATTATAACAGGACCGTCAGAAGAGATATATAAAACTGTATTAAAGAAGGTTTCAACAGCAAAGGAATCTATAAAACTATTTTCTTATTCATTTACCGATCCCTATTTTATTCAAAAACTGGAAAAATTATCTTCTAAAAACATTTGTATACAAATCATTTCAGATGATTGGAATAAGATTTATAACTCTCCTCTTATATTTATGATGGGAATAGATATTAAATATCGAAATGATATTCATGCAAAATGTTTAACAATAGATAATGAAATAACTATTATAGGAAGTTATAATCTTACTTATAGAGCCAGAGAAAAAAATGATGAAGTAGTTGTAATAATAAATAATAGAGGGATTGCAGACACAATAAATGCGAAATTTGATTTATTATGGCAAGAATGATAAAATATATAAGATTTTTTTAAAAGGAGGCTTGTGCTTTTTTTAAAAGCACAAAAAGGCTATGAAAATTAGAGTTGCTATATCTCAGATTGATTCTTATGTTGGAAATTATGCAATAAATCTTCAAAAAATTAAAGGTTATATTACAGAGGCAGCATCTAATAATGCAGATATTGTTGTTTTTCCAGAGTTAGCATTAAATGGTTATCCTCCTGAAGATTTGATATTAAAGACACAATTTTTACGTGATTCTCTAAACTGCATTGAGAAAATAAGAGATTTCAGTAGATCGAAAGATATAATTATAATTTTAGGTGGCATAGATTGGGATGTAGAGTCGTATAATACAGCTTTTATTATATACAAAGGGAAAATGTATGGCAATTACAAGAAGATGTTTTTGCCAAATTATTCCGTATTTGACGAAAAAAGATATTTCTCAGCTGGCAGATCTCCTTATATTATGGAAATTGATAAAGTTAAAGTAGGGATAACGATATGTGAAGACTTATGGGTTCCAAACGGGCCAGCAATTTCTTTAGCCCAAAATGGGGCAAGCATAATAATTAATCTTTCTGCTTCTCCTTTTTATAAAGAAAGAAACAAAACAAGGTTTGAGATGCTTAAAACTAGGGCTTCTGAATTATCGAGCTGGATAATTTACTGTAACCTAGTTGGAGGGCAAGATGAAATTGTTTTTGATGGAGGAAGCGTTGTCGTAAACCCCTATGGAGAAATTGAGTTTAACGCTCCTTATTTTGAAGAGGGATTGTATTTTGTTGACATAGATCCACTAGAAGCAACGAGGGCAAACTTAAGAGAAGGTAAAAGGAAACACTATAATGAAAGCGTTTACTTTGAAAAAGTTAACGTAATAAATATTGAAAAAAGAATACAAGATAAACTCCCCTTAAATAAAAATAATTTTTACAATCCAGATGTTTATGAACAATTATATTTAGCAATAAAAATAGGAATTAAAGATTATCTATCAAAAAATGGATTTGAAAAAGTTGTGTTAGGCTTGAGCGGAGGTATAGATTCTTCCTTAGTGGCAGCTATTGCAAGTGATTCTATAGGACCTAAAAATGTACTGGGACTCATAATGCCTTCAAAATTCTCTTCAAAATCGAGTGTTGATGATGCAGTAGAACTAGCGAAAAACTTAGATATAGATTATAAAATAATTCCTATAACAGATATTTATGAATCATATATTAGTGAATTAAGTGAAAGTTTCCAAGAAAAAGATGAAGATAAGACAGAAGAAAATATACAAGCTAGGATTAGGGGAAACATTGTCATGGCTTTTTCAAATAAATTTAACTATTTAGCATTAGCTTGTGGGAATAAAAGTGAAGCAGCTACTGGCTATGCAACATTATATGGAGACATGGCTGGTGGATTTTCCCCGATTAAAGACTTATATAAAACTGATTTATACAAGGTTGCTAACAAATTCAACGAAATACATAACAAAAAGATAATTACAAAATCTATATTAGAAAAGGCACCTTCTGCAGAACTTAGACCTAATCAAAAGGATGAAGATACCTTGCCTCCTTATTCATTATTAGATCAAATTTTGTTTAAATATATAGATAGAGAAATGTCGTATGATGAGCTTTTACAAGAAGGATATGATGAAGAAATTCTAAAATATGTCATAAATTTAGTCAATAAAAATGAATACAAAAGACGGCAATCAGCTCCTGGCATCAAATTAACAGAAAGAAGCTTAGGCAAGGACAGGCGAATGCCAATTACTAATGGTTACGTCCCTTGGTAGAACCCAGAAACTTGTAGAACACCGAAAATAGAAAGAAGAAGGCGAGATTTCGTGGCAAAAAATGAAGAGAATGGCAGTAGTTTAAGAAATTTACTTGTTATTATAGGAACAATGGTCGTAATATATTTAGCCACTTTTGTATTGTGGGGATTATACGAAGAGAATTTGGAAACACAATATTACTACCCTTATTTAAAAATTAAGGAATCAGGTTATGAAAGAGTAACAAAATATCCTTATACTCCAAAAGGGTTTAATTTAACTATTGAAAAAAGTCAATATACAAATATTTATATTGTAAATACGATTTATGGTTCATTCACAATACAAACTTTTGATGATCGTTTCTTTTTCTTTGAAAACTCAAATATGATTGTTATATCTTATCCTTCATATGATTTTAGAGGGCTCGAATACTCTGTGATACAAAAAAACGGCAACGTTTTTAAATTTGTTATTGTGCCAAATGAGGAAGTTATAAACGAAGTTTTCAATTTCATTGAGAATTTACTTAGAATAAAAGTCCTACAAGTACCTGAATTGGAGACATATGAATATATAAACGAAGGTGAATATGCTTACAATATTATAAGTAATAATAAAGAATTTAGTCTTTCAAAAGATTTAATTGAAACTATTGGTGAATCTAACGATTACATATTTCTTATCTCTAGAAAATATGGTTTATTCAACAAAATATATTATATAGAAAAATCCACTACCAAAATAGGAGAATTAATAATGATTACGCAAATGGATAATTCTTGGATATAATTAAGTTTTTAAAAAATTCTTAAAACAATAAAATAAATGCAGGGAGGGTAAAAAAGTGGAATTTATCAGTAAATTAACTGTGGTTCCAAAAATCCCGGAAAATATCTCCGGAATAAAGGAAATATCTCAAAATATGTGGTGGACATGGAATTATAAAGCACAAGAGTTATTTCAAAAGATAGATAACGAACTATGGAATGCTTCTCACAGGAATCCTATTGTTTTTTTAAAAAAAGTAGAACAAAAAAAATTAAACCAAGTTTCACAAAATCAAGATTACCTCACTTTGTACAACGAAGTTTTAAATAGTTTTAAAAATTACCTAAACAAAAGTGAAAATACATGGTTTGAAACAACTCACAGTGGAACTAAAAAAGGTGAAATTGCCTATTTTTGTATGGAGTATGGTTTACATGAATCCTTTCCAATGTACTCAGGAGGATTGGGAATATTAGCCGGAGACCATCTTAAAAGTGCGAGTGATTTAGGGATTCCCTTAATAGCCGTTGGTCTTCTTTATAAAAAAGGTTATTTTATTCAAAAAATAAATTCTGAAGGTTGGCAAGAAAGTATATATTTAGACTATGATTTTTCGGATTTTCCAATTAAACCTGCCAAAGATATAAACGGGGAAGATGTTTATATTCAATTAAATATATTAGGCAAAAAAATCTTTGTAAAGGTTTGGAAAGTAGAAGTAGGAAGAGTAAATCTTTACCTGTTAGATACTAACTTGAAGCAGAATGATCCTGAAGATAGAGAATTAACTTCCACATTATATGGTGGAGATATTGAAATGAGGATAAAACAAGAGATACTAATTGGGATTGGTGGAATAAGAGCAATAAGAAAATTAGGATACAATCCGTCAGTTTGGCATATGAACGAAGGTCATGCTGCATTTTTAGGTTTAGAAAGAATCAGAGAATTAGTTCAGCAAGAAGGTTTAAATTTCAATCAAGCCATTGAAGTCGTTAGAGCAGGTAATGTTTTCACCACCCATACTCCTGTACCTGCAGGTAACGATGTGTTTTCTGTTTCATTGATTGACAAATATTTTGGAGATTATTGGCCAAGTTTAGGGGCAACAAGACAAGATTTTCTTAATTTGGGTTTAGAAAAGCAAAAAGATGGTAACGAATTATTTTCTATGACTATTTTAGCTTTAAGATTATCCGGAAGAGCAAATGGGGTTTCGAAACTTCACGGAGAGGTTTCCAAGAAATTGTGGAATCATGTTTGGTCAGGGATTGAATGGTTAGAAGTTCCAATCTCGTATGTAACAAACGGTGTTCACATAAATACTTGGTTAAATCCAAAATTGCAAGAATTTTTAAAACAATATTTGGGAGAAGATTGGATGACAAAAATTGATGATCCAGATCTTTGGAAAAAAATGGATAATATACCCGATAAAGAACTTTGGGAAACTCATAAAGAACTAAAAAAAGAATTAATCGAATATATAAGGCAAAGTATAAAAGAACAAAGATCTAGACATGGTGAAACTGTGGAACAACTAGAACAAGTTAACCAAATAGGAGATGAAAAAGCTCTTACGATCGGTTTTGCTAGACGTTATGCTACATACAAAAGAGCTGATCTAATTTTCAAAGATGAAGAAAGACTTAAAAGAATTTTAAACAATCCAGAAAAACCTGTTCAGATAATATTTGCTGGCAAAGCTCATCCTGCAGATAAACCTGGTCAAGAACTAATTAAAAAAATATATGAATATTCCAGAAAACCTGAATTTCATAATAAGATAATAATATTAGAAAATTATGATATGCATATGGCCAGACACTTGGTATCCGGTGTTGATATTTGGCTTAACAATCCCAGACGTCCAAGGGAAGCTTCTGGAACATCAGGGCAAAAAGCTGGTATGAACGGAGCTCTAAACTTCTCGGCTTTAGATGGATGGTGGGTTGAGGGGTACAATGGCAAAAACGGATGGGCTATAGGTGATAACAGAGACTACGATGATTTAGAACTCCAAGATAGAATAGACAGTGTATCTATATATAATCAACTCGAAAAGCAAATAATACCAATGTATTATGAAAATACTAACGAAAAATTTTCTAAACATTGGGTAGAAAAAATGAAAGAATCAATAAAAAGCGTAACTTCATTCTTTAATACATCTAGAATGTTAAAAGAATACACCCAGAAATTATATATGCCTGCTTTGGAGCAATATAAGAATTTCTCAAATGAAAATTATAAGTTAGCAAAAGAACTTGTAAGATGGATAAATTTATTAAAGGAAAATTGGGATGCAATAAAAATACATGTGATTTTTGATCAAGATTTATTGGAAGTAAAAAATGCAGAAGAAGATTTAGAAATTAAAGCTGAAATATATTTACCAGGAATTGGTCCAGACTCAATACTACCAGAGATAGTTGTAGCCAGATTAGAAGAAGGTAAAACCGTCGATATACAAAGACATGACATGAAACTAATAAAAGAAGTCCAAAAAGATACCTATTTGTATTCTGCGAGATTTAAAATTGAGGATAGAGGAGAATATGGAATAAACGTAAGAGTCTCACCTAACCACCCATGCACGCCTCATAAAAACTATTTAATAGGATTGGTAAAATATCCACAATAACTTAATGTAAAATTTTCCATTTCCCCCTTGAAATCCAATATATTGATGTGGTATTATTATATTGCACAATATATTGATACAAGGGGGCATTTTTTATGAAAATTGTGGAAAAATGGTTAGAGAAAAAACCATCGAGAAACGCTACAACAATTTTAGAAGATAGGTACTATTTAAAAGATGGAAAAGGAAATTACTTAGAAAAAAGTTGGAACGAAGTTTCAAAAAGAATAGCAAGACATGTTGCTGCTGCGGAAATTAACTTTACTGAAAATTTAAAAGAAATTAAAAAGGCAGAGGATAATTTTTACAAACTTATAAAATCAAGAATCTTTTTACCAAATAGCCCAACGATTTTTAACGCAGGAAAAACTATGGATAAAAATATATTTCAAAAGGATATAGAAGAAATGACATTAGAAAATTACAAGTCGATTTTTAATGCAAGAAATAAACATAATATGCTTTCTGCATGTTTTGTTATTCCAATGGATGACGCATTATCTGAAATATTTGAGGCTGTTAAAAATGCTGCTTTAATTATGAAATACGGCGGAGGTGTAGGATATGATTTCTCTGTTTTAAGGCCAAAAGGATCATCGATAGCTGGAACAGGAGGAAGATCTTCAGGACCCATAAGCTTTATGCATGTTTTTAATACAGCAGCCTCTACTATAGAACAAGGAGGATCAAGAAGAGCCGCACAAATGGCGGTTATGAGGTATGATCATCCTGATATTTTTGATTTTATAAACTCAAAAAAGGACAACAAAGGAAGCAACGTTCTTAATTATTTCAATATATCTGTTAATATCGACAATCCAAAAGAATTTAAAAAATTACTTGAAGAAGATGGCGAGCTAATTTTGGCTCATCCCTCAACATCAGACAAAAAAGTAATAAAGGCAAGAGAGCTTATGATAAAAATGATTGAAAATGCTTGGAAAACAGGAGACCCCGGGATGCTTTTCTTGGGAAGGCACAATCAATACTATGCTATGAGTGAACACACACCAGTAACTGCAACAAATCCTTGTGGGGAAGAACCGTTACCTCCATTTGGAAGTTGTAATTTGGGATCTATAGACTTATCAAAATTAGTTGATGATATAGATTTAGGAAATCCTAGCTCAAAAACATCACGAGAATTTGAAGAGATAGTTTATTGGTCAGCTAGGTTTTTGGATGATGTAATTGAAGCTAATATATATCCTCTTCCTCAAATTGAGGAAATATCCAAGAAACAAAGATTCATAGGGTTGGGAATAATGGGATTAGCTGATGCTTTATTTAAGAAGGAGCTACCATACAACTCAGAAGAAGCAAGAAAATTTATGGCTAAAGTAACCGCTCAATTAGCTTATTATTCTCATGTATCCAGCACTAATTTAGCAAAAGAGAGAGGAAATTTTCCAGATTTTGATAGGTCCAAATATCCAGAAGGATTCATTCCATTTCCAATGCTTGATGATGAAATTGATGAAGATATAAAATTATGGAACCAAAAAATCAAAGAACATTTTTATGGGGAAGCCAAAAGTTTTAAAAGAAATGTTCAAACAAATACAGTAGCTCCAACAGGTTCTATTTCAAACTTGGCTGACACATCTAGTGGAATCGAACCAAACTTTTTGTTATCTTTTGTTAGATACATGACTAATAAAGAAGGGGAAAGAGTACCCCTTTCCTATATTAATCCGGTATTAATGGAAAAAATAGGTACAAATATGACAGAAGATTTAAAGGCCGAAATAATTGAAAAAGGAAGTATACAAAACATTGAATCAATACCCAAGGAAATCAAAAAAATTTTTGTAACATCTATGGATATATCTCCTAAAGATCATTTATTAGCTCAACATGTAATTCAAAGCTATCTTGATGCATCGTGTTCTAAAACCATAAATATGCCCAAATCATCTACTATAGAAGATGTAAAAGAAATATATACTAATGCTCTAGAGCTAAATTTAAAAGGACTAACTATTTATAGAGATGGAAGTTTAGAAACACAGGTACTAACATCATCATCTCAAGACGAAAAGAAAGCCAGTGAAACCCAGAGTAAAAACGTTACCTTCTTTGTTTTGGATGAAAAACATAAATTAAGAGCTAGACCAAGGAAAGAAACTCTTCGTAGCGTAACAAGAAAATTCAAACACACTACAGGAACGGTTTATGTCACAGTTTCTTTTGACGATGCCGGGGAAGCAGTAGAGATATTTCTTTCAGACGGAACAGAAACAGCTGAAGTAATAGGAAGGTTGTCCTCAATTGCCCTAAGAGCTGGTGTATCTACGGATGAAATAGTTGAACAATTAAGAAAAGTCAAAGGTCAATACTGCAAAGAATTAGCAGAAGAAATAAACAAGGCTCTTAACGATTTTAACCAACTATGGGGATCTCAAATAGAAGACTATGAAATAATAAGAACCGGAACACCAAAAACAAGAGAAGAAGTTGAAAAGTTTGTATATGCCAACGATCTTAAGTATGAAAAAGGATACTACATTGATTCTGATGGGAACACATATTGTCCAAACTGTTTATCAAAAAACGCATTGATAAACGAATCTGGCTGTGTAACTTGTACAACTTGTAGCTGGTCCAAATGTTCTTAATATACTTTATGGACTAAAGTCCAAAATTCCCCTTCCTCGAAGGTGTGGATGCAGCGTTTTATGCTGCAGACGGGGTAGTCACTCTTTAATTTG
>NZ_AUPM01000065.1 GCF_003265365.1 Petrotoga sp. 9PW.55.5.1
TCCTCGAAGGGGTGGATGCAGCGTTTTATGCTGCAGACGGGGTAGTCGTTCTTTAATTTGCTTTTAGCAAATTATATGTACCACACCCCGGCTGCGACAAAGAACGTCGCATCCACCCCTCTCAAGAGGGGAATTAAAGCCAATTCCCCTTCAAAAAGGGGAATAAAAATCAACATCCGTCTGAAGAGGGGAATTAAAGCCAAATTGTATTTGATTATCCCTTTACAGAACCAGCAAGTAACCCTCTAACAAAATATCTTCCAAGAAGAATATAGACGATGAGAGTGGGAAGTGCTGCAATCAAAGCTCCGGCCATTTGTACGTTCCATTGTACGACTTGGCTTCCTGCCAAGTTTACTAAAGCAACTGTTATAGGTTGCTTTGTTGGATCACTTGTTATGGTTACCGCAAAAAGGAATTCATTCCATATATTTGTGAACTGCCATATTATAACTACTACAAATCCAGGCATCGATATTGGTAATAATATTTTAGTGTAGATTTGCCATATATTAGCACCATCAACAGAACTTGCTTCAACTAGTTCGTTAGGTATTTCTTCGTAATAGTTTTTAAACATCAACGTTGTTATTGGTATACCGTATATAACATGAGTTATTATCAATGCAGGTATCGTTCCATATAGACCTATTGCTTGAAAAAACTGTATCAAAGGAAACAATACACTCTGATAAGGTATGAACATACCGAATAATAAAAGTGCAAAAACCAAATTTGAATATCTAAATTTTAATTTCGATAATGCAAAACCATTTATTGAACCTATCATAGCTGAAATCAAAGTAGCAGGTATGGTTAAATAGAAACTATTCATGAGGTTTGGACCCAGTCTTTTGAGAGCTTCTCTAAATCCATTCAATGAAAATGTAGTTGGCAATTTCCACATATTAGCCATTGATACTTCTTCAAAAGGTTTGAAAGATGTACTTAGTGTTACATAAAAAGGAAGTATATAAAAGATTGTAAATATTGCAAGTATTATATAATATATGCTCATAGAGGTTTTACTAGTTTTTTCAGCCATTATTTCTCCCCCCTAAAAGAGCTGTATAGATATGGGATAATAACTGCTGCTACCATAACTAACATTATTATTGCTATCGCTGAAGCTATAGCATATCTGTTCGATCTAAACATTTGTTCAAACATGTATATGGCTGGCATATCCGTAACATTGTTTGGCCCACTTCCTGTCATAGCATATATTAAATCAAATATTTTAAGGGACATATGTCCTATTATGATCATCGCACTTAAAGTAATTGGCCTTAACATAGGCATTTTTATTCCCCAAAAGATTTGTGTTCCGCTTGCACCATCTACTTGGGCAGCTTCTATCATTTCTTCAGGAATTGCTCTTAAACCAGCAAGATACATAGCCATAACATAACCTGACATTTGCCAAGTTGCCGCAATTATTACTGGAATAAGTGCTAAGTTAAATTTTCCGAGGGATTGAGTGCTTGTATACCACATCCATTGCAAATTTGTTAAACCCAGATTTTGTAATAGGAGATTTATGCCTTGTGGATCAGTAGGTATATTTCCTGGAGCGAATATCCATCCCCATACTGTCCCAGTAACAACATATGAAATTGCCATAGGAAACAAGAATAGGTTTTGGAAAAAACTCGATCCCTTTAATTTTTTATCAATAATGTTGGCAAGAAACAAACCTAATATTATGCACCCTGCAAGAAAAAATAGTGTGAAAAAAAGTGTATTCCAGAGATCAGTTTGAAATCTTGGATCCATAAAAAGCCTTTGGTAATTTCGTAATCCAACAAATTGATATTCTCCTCTTACCAATGCGGTAAAACTGTTCCAATTTGAAGTAGAAGTTCTTATTGTCAAAAAAATGAAATAGTAAACAAAAATACCTATAAACGCTAATGAAGGTAAGATAATGAAGAAACCTGATTTTGCTTTCTTTCTTTGAACAGACATAGGCATCCTCCCCTTTTAAAGAATGTAATAATTTCGAAATTCTCGGCCCTTCATGGGCCGAGAAATTAACGAATTACCTAATCAGTTAATAAACCCACATCTTCAGCAGCCCATAAAATCATTTGTTTTGCTCGAGCTACATTTTTGGTAGTTACTAAGTTATTCACTGCATCATTGAAGGAAGTTACAAATGCCTCTGGTGCAGCTGAACCATGAACGATGGATGGGGATATTGCTAAGGTTCTGAAATCTTCAGCAGTTTGAATTAAATAAGGATCGTTACCTGGATCAGCATCTATTCTTGCGGGTATAGAACCTTTTATTGGATTGAAAATTTCTTGAGCCCTTGCAGAAGCTAAATATTCCAAGAATATTAAGGCATTTTGTCTATTTGGAGCCTTCTTTGGTAATCCAAATGTATCAGATACTAATACAAATACATCTTGTGTTCCTGGAAGTTCGAACCAACCAAAGTCTTCGCCAGGGGTCCATCCTAATTCTTTAAAATATCCTTCTGCCCAGTCTCCCATTAAATTGAACACAGCTTTATCATCGTACAATAGTCTAGCCGCATCTTGCCAAGCTAATGCTGCATGGTCAACGTTAACATAATCCATTAGTTGTACCATCTTTTGTAGTGAGTTGTCTATTCGTTTATCATTAAAAGAAAGGCTACCATTAAAAAGTTCATTATAGTCCTCAGCGCCAAACTCAGCAACCATCAAATTTTCAACAATTTGTCCAGCTTCCCATTTTTCTTTATCTCCCATTGCTAATGGAATATATCCAGCGGATTTTGCCTTATCTAATGTGGCTATAAATTCTTCCCATGTTTCGGGTTCTTTAGTTAAACCAATCTCATTAAACAATTTCTTGTTGTAAAAAATAACATTGCTTCTATGAATAGTTAATGGAATTGAATATACTTCGCCTTCATAACTGACTATGTCTATTAAACCTGATGGGAATTTGTCATAAACGCCCCATAAAACTAGTGCGTCTGTTAAAGGTTCCATGAGTCCTGGAAGAACGTATGTATCTGTTAATTCCCAACCTGCATGAACCTGGAATGTATCAGGAGGATTACCTCCAAGCATTCTTGTTTTCAAAACAGCCTTGGCATTTGTTCCTGCACCACCAGCTACAGTTGCGTTGATGACTTTAATGTTTGGATATAACTCCTCGAAATCTGCAATCGTTGCTAATAATGCAGCTTCTTCTCCTCCACCGGTCCACCAACTGAATATTTCTACTTGCCCGCTTTGTGCGAAAACCATCGTGAAACTCAATACACTTAAAAGCACTAATCCTACTAACTTTTTCATGTTTTCCTACCTCCTTTAAAGTATTTTTTTAGAAGATTCCTACAGAAAAATACAACTCTTAAAACTTGAAAATACTAATTTGAGATATAAGATTTTGCGATATTTCATGTGACTCTTTACTATTTTCTCTTATTTTGTTTGAATCTTCTTGTTGTTCCTTTATGCAATTATAGTTTTTGTTCAAATTTTCCATTATACTTTGTATAGAACTTTCAACTTTTTGCATCGCCGAACTCATCTCCTGAGCACTTGCGCTTTGCTCTTGGGCACTTGCCGTCATGTTTTCTATCCCTTCGTTCATCCTTTTT
>NZ_AUPM01000066.1 GCF_003265365.1 Petrotoga sp. 9PW.55.5.1
GTTTATTTCTTCTATCGTTTTACTTCCTTCTTGCGCTGCCTTGTTCGTTTCTTCCGCTTCTTCGTTTAACCTTTGTGCATCTTGCGATACCCCTTGCGCTGCCCTTGCTACTTCGTCTACACCAGACGTTACTTCTTCTGTGAATGCGGCAGAATCTTCTAAATCTTTTTCAATATCTTCAGTTTTATTCATAATATCTTGATTATTTTTTGACAACTTGATCGAGATAGTAGAAAGTTCTTTTGAAGATTTTTCAATATAAGAGCTTGTTTCTTTAACTTCACCAAGTGTTGTTTTTAACTTATTAATCATATTGGCTAGTTCTTTGGAGATAATACCTATTTCGTCATTACTTGAGGTGTCAAAGTCAACATTAAGATTTCCTTGTTCTATTAAATTTACTTTATCTTTCATTTTATTGATTGGGTTAGTAATAGATCGCATGAAAAATATTGATAAGATAACTGCTAATATTATTACGATTAAGGCTAATAAAGCTATATTTAATGAATTTCTTAAAGGTTGTGATATTATATCTTGACTGTTTATCGAGGAAAATATAGTCCAATTAAATTCTGGGATTTTTAAATAGTAAACATATTCATTGTTTTTGGATATTACGCCTGAATCATTTTTTAATTCGGGAATAAAATAATCTGAGTTATTCTCTGTAGATACTAAAATATTATTGTCACTGTCTACTATATAATTTATTTGTGATTGATAGGAAATGTTAGATATAATATTTTTAAATGCTTCATAATTTATATCTAATCCTAAAATCCCTTCTCTAGAAGAAGCAACAAAGCCTTTTGCCAAAGTTAATGTTGGGAGTTTTGTAAAAGGTTGAATGTATAAAGGAGTTATAATTATTTCATCAGTTTTCTTGGCTTGTTGAGCCCAAATGCTTTCTATAGGTTTGTAGTCCTTTGGTATTTCAGAAGTTGGTTCAACGATAAATGATCCATCTTGTAAAACAACATATATATACTTAATTTCAGAAAAAGAATTAACTATATTTGGAAAGTTTTGAAACATCCAATTTAAACCATTTTTTTCTAGATTAGCTGAAACATAATCAGTTAGTTCTTTAACAGGAGTAAAAAATTTGATTATTGCTTCCTTTTGAGTTTGTAATTGAATCAAAATATTATTTTCCGTATTTTCAAGAACCGTTGAATAATAGTTATAAAAGCTAAAAACAGATATCAAAATTAATGGAATAATGGATATTGTAATTATTAGTAAAGATAATTTGGATCTAATTTTCATAATATTCCCCCCGATTATAATCAAACAAGTATGTATTTAGGTATTCATTGATTCAATAAGAATTGATATGGAGCCGAAACGATATGTTCTATCGCAATGGAAGCTGCGCCTGCCAATATAGCATCTTCTTTTTTTGTGGCAACTAAAATTTGAGGGATTTCTTTGGAAAAAGTATATTGCGCAACTATGCTTTTTATTTCTCTGATAATTGTTTCCCCACCTTTTAAAATTCTTCCACCTATTATTATGGCCTCTGGACTTATAGTATTGACTAGATTCACGATGCCCAAGGCAAAAAATTTACTAATTTCTTTAATTTCATCTTTTACTTCCTTTGATTTTTTTTCACTTAAAATAATTTGCAAAGGAAGATCAAACCTATCTGATAGCCTTGATAACCCTCCCAGACTTTCCAAAGGTATTAAGTCTTTTGTTAAAAAAGTATGTCCAATTTCTCCCGCAGAATTATAAGAACCTCGATATATTTTCCCATTTATAACTATCCCAGCTCCAATCCCAGAATCTCCAACTACAAACACATAATTATCTAGTGTTTTTCCATGTCCAAACCACTTTTCTCCAATGGCGGCCCCTTTAGCATCGTTTTCGAGCCATACAACTTTATTAAAATGATCTTCAAGTTGTTTTGAAAGAGGGTATTCTTTCAATAATGGGAATGGATGAACAGATTGAAGAACTTTACTTTCATTATCAATTAATCCAGGCATAACCATTCCTATTGCCTTTATATCATTATTGTGAACTTTTGTATTATCGATGAGTTCTTCTATTATTTTTTTTAGGTTTTCTAATACATCAATAGGTTTTCCATAAGAGTTAATATTTCTTTCTATTTTTGAAATTTCTTTTCCTTTAATATTGAATATACCTGCACGAACTATGTTGACTCCAAATTCTATACCTATAACATAAAAGGCGTTATCTTTAATTTGAATCAATTTTCTTTTTCTTCCCAATTTGCCATCAATAGTTCCGATTTCCTCAACTAAGTTATAGTTAATAAACTCATTTATTATATTGGTTACAGTAGCTCTCGTTAATCCTGTAATTATTGAAATTTCTGATCGAGTAGTTTGTTCTTTTGAATTCAACAACTCCAAGACTATCGTTCTATTTCTTTCTTTGACTAATTCTAGATTATATGTTTTATTGTTCATTGTAGATCCCCTTTTCTTAAATAAAATATTTAATTCTACATTATTAATTAAAATACTTTCTTTGAAAAAAGTCAAATCGGATTACGATTAATTATAAACAATTAGAGTAAATTAAGGATGATTATTTCAAATTAGAAAATTAAACCTCATTTATTTTATTAAACAAATTAAATAATTTTATAATATAATTATGTGTATAATACTTGAACGATTATTTTTTTATCATAACAAAATCTTTAAAAAATATCTTTGTTAGTTTCTTATTAAAAATTTTAAATTTAGCTTTTGTATGTAAGAGGTTTCATACTACAAAATATGATTTAAGAAATTAATTGTTACTAAAATATACTTCAAAAGTTGTACCAACCATCCATATTGAATCAAAATGAATTTCATAACCTGCTAATTCACATAGATATTTTACAACTGCTAGACCTAATCCAGAACCTTTAGCGTGTTTGTCAGCTTCAATTCCACGGTAGAACCTTTCGAAGATTCTACTTTGTTCTTCATCTCGTATCCCAATTCCTTCATCTTTTACAAAAATTTTGTTGGGTAAGATTTCTACGATAACTGAAGAATTTTCAAAAGAATATTTTATAGCGTTGGAAAGTAAATTTCGTAGTATTGTGTAGAGAACAAATCTGTCACCTTTTAGCTGTTTTATTTCACAGTTAAAGACTAAATTTATATTTTTTTCTTTTATTTTTTCAGAAAGGTCTTCTATAACTTCTTTGTATAAGATAAATGGGTCTATAGTCTCTTTTTTTATTTTGTAATCACCAAACTCTGCTTTTGAGAGCAAGGTTAATTGAGTCAAAATATTTTCTATTTTATCTAGAGATTCTTCTATTTTAAAAATCTGCTTGGAAAATTTTTGGCTGTTTAAAAAATCTTTCAATATATGTACATTTCCTTTTGCTATGGTGAGAGGTGTTCTTAGTTCATGAGATAGTGAAGTGACGAAGTCTTCTTTGACTTTTTTAAGAAGTTCAGTTTCTGTTTTATCTTGAAAAATGAGTAAATGATTTTCGGATTTATAGTTTACTTTGCAATATTTGCTAAAGCCTTTAAAAAAATAGATATTACTTTCTATTTCCAAGTCTTTATTTTTAAGGATATATTCCGCTAATTGATCGATTTCCTCAAATGTTATAAAAGATAAAAGTGCTTTATCTTTTTGAAAGCCCCACTTTTTTGCACTTTCATTTAGATTAATTATTTGGGTTTTGTTACCTAGAAATATTACTGGATTTTCAATAGAGTCGAAAACATCAAAATTAAACATATAGTTGTTGTCCATTTACTTTTCCTCATTAATAGTTGAATAAGCATTTTTGTTGAACTTATATCCTATGTTTCTAACAGTTTTTATCCAATTTTTCCCGATTTTCGATCGTATCATACTTATATGCACATCAATAACTCTATCAGAGATAAATTCATCGCCAAACCAAATTTTATCAATTATTTCTTCTCTAGAATAAACTTTGTCCGGATTTCTAGCAAGTAAATCAATAATTTCAAATTCTTTGGAAGTTAAGTCAATATTTTTGCCATTATACTTTAGCGTATAATTATTTGAATATATCTCTAAAGGTCCATATTCTAACTTTATATCATTTTTTTCGATACGCTTGAGCAAGGCTTTAATTCTAACGAGTACTTCTCTAGGATTGAAAGGTTTGGTTACATAATCGTCAGCGCCTGACTCAATTCCTAATATTTTTTCACCATCTGTATCTTTTGCGGAGATTATTATTATCCCAGTTTCTTTATTAGAAGAACGTATTAAAGGTAATTCGTTTACAGCATCCCCATCAGGAAGCATTAGGTCTAATAAAATTATTTCTATTTTTGAATTGTTGTTTAATATATTTCTCATTTTTGATAGGGATTCAGCTTCTAATATATCATAGTTTTCCAACTTCAAATAAGTTTTGAGTATATCTCTTATATCGCTGTCATCTTCTACAATAAGCACTGTAGGCATTAAATATACCTCCGATTAAAGATAATCCTCTATTTCTTTTCCGGTTTCTATGTAAACTATTTCTTCACATAGGTTAGTTGCGTGATCTGCTATTCTTTCTATATCTCTTGCAAGTAAAATATAAGGAATTACCAATACTTTACTGAAATCGGCATCGTTGAGTTTTTTTACCGCTTTTTCTCTTACAATATCTTCTAATGAGTCAACTTCGTCGTCTCTTTTCCATATTCTTACAGCCTCTTCAATATTTCTTTCACCAAAAGCTTTGAAAGAATCTTTAATCATTTCGAGAGAAATTCCAAACATTTTCTTAATTTCTTTAGTGTTTATTACATCCTTTAAATCAACATCCGCATAAGTTTTAGTTTTTTCGGCTATATTGCAAGAAAGGTCGCCAATTCTTTCGAGGTTATTTGCGAATTTAATCATTGTTACAGCATATCTTAAATCTTTTGCCAAAGGTCGGAATCTTGCTACAATTTGATATACAGATTCTTCAATCTGTCTGTTTAAATCGTCTATTTGATCATCTGCTTTTAATACTTTATCGGCCAATTCTATGTTTTTGTCTTCTAAAGCTTTTATTGAATTCTCAAAAGACCTTAAAACTGATGTTAGTAACTTTGATATTTCGCTAGTTAATCGAGTCATTTCATTATCAAAATGCGTATAATCCATCTATCTCACCTCTTATTTCGCTAAATTCTACTATATATTTTAACTAATTCTACCATTTAAATAGTCTTCAGTCAATTGATTCTTTGGTTGTTTTACAATATCTTCGGTTCTTCCGTCCTCTATTAATTCACCTTGAAACATAAAATACATATAATCAGAAATTCTTATAGCTTGGGCTAAATTATGTGTTACGATAATGATTGTATAATTTTCGGATAAATGCTCTACCAGCTCTTCTATCTTCTTTGTAGCTATTGGATCAAGTGCGGATGTAGGCTCATCTAACAAGATTATTTCAGGGTCTACAGCAATAGCTCTTGCAATACATAGCCTTTGTTGTTGCCCTCCAGAAAGAGAGGAAGCAGGTTTGTCTAAATCATCTTTCACCTCATCCCATAGAGCCGCTCTTTTTAATGCATTTTGTACAATTTTACTCATCTTCTTACCTCTAGTTCCATGCAATTTTAAGCCAAAGGCGATATTATCATATATAGACATTGGAAAGGGGACAGGTTTTTGAAAAACCATACCAATTTTTTTTCTTAAGGCAGAAAGGTCAATGTCTTTGTCGTAGACATTTTTATTTTCAAAAATGATTTCTCCCGATGTTCTATAACCAGGAATTTCGTCATTTATCCTATTGATGCTTCTTAGAAGTGTTGATTTTCCACAACCTGAAGGTCCAATTATCGCACTAACTTTATGTTTTTTTATTTCTATGTTGATATTTTTTATGGCATGTTTTTGGTCATACCAACCATTAAAATTACTAATTTTAATTACAGTATCGAGATCTGAATTCACTTCTTTTTTTGCCCTCCTCTTATTCTAAAGGCTATTAAGTATATAACAAGAATCAATATTAGTAAGAATGCAGAAGTAGCTTTTGCCATCCATTGAGCACTTTCTCCATAAGCCATAGTTATAAAATATATGTGAGTAGGTAGAGTCATAACAGGATCGAATAGAGAACTTGGTAGTTTAGTGGAATAAAAAACTGCACCTGTTAATAATACTGGAGCTGTTTCACCTATGGCTCTTCCGGATCCAATTAAGATGGCTGTTATTATCCTATTACGCGCTGCAGGAAATAAAATTTTATAAATGGTTTCTGTTTTTTTTGCTCCTAACGCATAGGCCGATTCCCTTAGTTCTCTAGGTAAAGCAGATAAAGCCTCTTTTACTGATGAAGAAATAACGGGTAACGTCATTATGGCTAAGGTGAGACTTCCACTTAATAACGATGTTCCAAAACCTAAAGTTATAGAAAATAGGGCCAAACCAAAAAGTCCGTACACTACAGAAGGAACTCCAGATAATGATGTGACAGAAACATCTATAATTCTTCCTAATCTAGATTTAGAACCATATTCAGACAGAAAGGTTCCTGTTAATACACCTATTGGTATAGCAAATAATAATATAAAAAATATCATTAAAAGACTTCCCAGTATTGCAGGTCCAATTCCTCCAGCCGTCATACCTTGTTTAGGATAATCTATAAAAAATGATAAATTGAAATATCTTATACCGTCAACTATAACTACAGTAATAATTGTCATAATAATTCCAAATGTGATGTAACTAATTATTCTAAATATAGCCGATATAATTGAATCTACTCCGGTTTGGATTTTCAACGATTCCAACTCCTTGTAATTCTTCTAGATAATAATGTTAGTATAAATGAAATAACCAACAAAATCAATCCAGCAGCAAATAAGGCAGAATAGTGAAGACTGCCTATAGGTACTTCACCCATTTCGCTGGCTATTGCTGCTGTTAAAGGTCTTACTGGATCAAACAAAGAGCGCGGAATAATAGCTGCTCCTCCTGCTACCATTAATACTACTATAGTTTCACCTATTATTCTATTTACTGTTAATATGATGGCATTTAATATACCAGGTAGAGCAGCTTTACTGACTATTCTAAACCCTGTTGTGAACCTGCTTGCACCCATGGCTAAAGAGCTTTCTTTAAGGCTTGTATCAACAGCTGATAAAGATTCTTGCATCAAGGACGCAGCATAAGGTAGGGAAAGTATTGATAATCCAATGGCTGCAAGCAATAAATTACCAGATGACCAGGCCCCAATTTTCATAATCATTGGAGATAAGTATATGAATAAGAAAGATCCTATTATAACGGAAGGAATTCCTGATAGTAAATCTATTGCTGATTTTATTAATTTCTGTTCTGTAGGTTTTGCATAGTCGTACAAAAAAAACGCCACAATATATCCCATGGGTATAACTATAAGAGATGCGATACCAGTTAATATAAATGAACCTAATATCATTGCGAGCATTCCATATTCAGGAGGATCATATGTTGGATACCAGTACAAACTCCCGAAAATTTCAGCCCCAACTTCTGTTAGGGCTGGAAGAGCTTCTATAATAATAAAAGCGAATAAACCTATTAAAGCGAATATACCTATCAAGGCTACTATTGTAATTATTGTTTGATTTATAAGATTTTTTAAATCACGCTTATTCACAAATATTACACTCCTAATAAGTATAAGTTTTAATCGTAATGTTTTTTATAACTTAAAATCCATAAGATGCAATATATCCTGCTTGTTCAACTAACTCTTGACCTCTTTTTGAGAGACCAAATGTTAAATATTGTTTCACCGGACCAGTTTGAGGATAACCTTTTGTGGCATCTATGAACATGTAAAGCGGTCTAGAAATCGGATAAACAGAATTCAAAATATTTAATTTTGTAGGTTGAATTCCGTTGACGGAGAGAACTTTTACATCATCTGTTACGTATCCAACACCGGTATAACCAATCGCGTACTTATTTCTTGCTATTGATTCAATTTCTGCTTGAGTTGATTCTAACATCTGTACTGTTGGAGCCATTCTTTCACCTTCTAAAACTTTTTCCACAAATGTTTCGTATGTTCCAGAAGCGCTATTTCTTGAATATACGACTATCCTTTGATTAGGTAAATTTGGGTTTAGTTGGTTCCATCTTGTGATTTTACCAGTATAAATATTTGCTAATTCTTCCAATGAAATCTCATTTATTCCAAGATCGGGATTTACAATAACAGCTATTCCATCGTACCCTAAAACTATAGGAATAAAATATTTGCCTTCTTGATACATTTTAGTTATTTCTGAATCTTTTAACCATCTACTAGAATTAGCAATATCGGTAGTTTCGTTAAATAAAGCAGCTATTCCGGTAGAAGAACCAGCTCCCTCTAAAGTGATAGTTAAATCCGGGTACATATCTTTCATTTCTTCAATCCATAATTGTGTTACTGGAAAGATAGTATTTGACCCTTTTATTACTAAAGTTTCAGCAAAACCGAACAAAGCAACTGTAGCAAGTAACATAACTAAAATCGTTCTTTTCATTTTTTCCCTCCTAAATATATATTTTCATCGTTATTATAGCCTATGATATTTTGAATAATGTCAAGAGATATTAAGAAATATTAAGGAGGAAATCCGATAATATTTAAGCACATTTAGGGCATATAAAAAATCAATGAGATTTTACATTCTTGTTAATAATTACTATCCTTTTTTGGTGATTATGATTAACTATCATATGTTCCAACAATGTTATTTTTATTCGATTGATCTAATATATAGGTATCTGTAGTTATGATATATAAATATATAATGGAAATGAAGATTTTGCTTTTTATGGTATAATTAAAGTAGATATGAATTAGTGTTTTTTGTTTAAAAGTTTGAAAAAGAAGGTAATTGCTATGATTATGGAAGCAAAAAATTATGAAAAGGAAATTGAAAAGATTTTACATAGCCGTTTAAGCAGAATAGAAAAAGAAAAAATAATTGAGGCATATGAATTGGCTCAAGAGGCTCATAGTGGTCAGTATAGAGATTCGGGTGAAGAATTTTTTGACCATCCCAAGAACGTTGGTTTGATTTTAACAGAGTTGAATATGGACGTAGATACTATCGTTGCAGGTTTATTACATGATGTCGTTGAAGATTGTGACTTTCCTTTAGAAAAGATAAGAGATAAATTTGGCGTAGATGTAGCAAATATTGTATCTGGAGTTACTAAGATTAGTAACCTAAAACTAAACGAAAGATTAAACGAAAAGGATATGAAGTCTTTAGAAAAAGTCGAAACAGTTAGAAAAATGTTATTTGCAATGTCTGAAGATATAAGAGTTATAATTGTCAAACTTGCCGATAGATTGCATAACATGAGAACGTTACAGTTTGTGGAAAGAAAAAAACAAATTGCGAAATCAGAAGAAACTTTGAAGATTTATGCACCAATAGCTCATAGATTGGGTATTTATAAAATAAAAGAAGAGTTAGAAGATTTATCTTTTAAATACTTATATCCTGATAAATATAAAGAATTAAAAATAAAAATTGAAGAGAAACTGCAGAAAGGTAAAGAGCGGTTATATGAGTATGCAGAAATTATTCAAAGAGAATTAGGAAAGCAAAAAATCAAAGCAACAGTTGAGGGACGCTCAAAGCATTTATATAGTATATGGGATAAGATGATTAGGAAAGGAAGATCTTTAGACGAAATATATGATTATATTGCTTTAAGGATTATTACTGATGATCCAAGTAAGTGTTATGCTGCTTTAGGTATAATTCATTCTATCTGGTCTCCTATGCCTGGAAGGATTAAGGATTATATAGCTACACCCAAATTCAATGGTTATAAATCACTTCATACAACTGTTATTACTCATAAGGGAGATCCTCTTGAGATACAGATACGTGATTGGAATATGCATGAAGAAGCTGAATATGGATTAGCAGCCCATTGGGTTTATAAGCAAGGAGTTAGTTCGGAAAAATTAAAGTTCTTAAATGATTTGATGGAATTACACAAATATATTGCTCAAAGTGCTTTTGAACTAAAGGATATAGAAACTAGTTTGATATCTAAAGAGATATTTGTTTTTACTCCAAAAGGTGAGATTATACATTTACCAAAAGATGCAACACCTATTGATTTTGCTTTTGCTATTCACACTGAAATAGGGATACATTTTTCCGGCGCTAAAGTAAATGGTAAGTTGGTTCCTATTTACTATACTTTAAAAACTGGAGATATTGTCGAAATCATGATTAATAGGAACTTTCAAGGCCCTAGCATCGATTGGTTAAAGTATGCGGAATCTCCTAAAACTAAGGCAAAGATAAGAAAGTATTATAGACAGAAAAATGAAGTAGAACTGATAGAAAGAGGAAAAGACAAATTTAGAGAACTTTCTAAAAAATCAAATATATCTATGGATGAAATGTTAGAAAAATTGAAAGAAATAGGATTCTACATTAAATACAACATAAAAAATGATGATGAATTTTATGTAAAATTGTCTTTGGAAGAGATAAGTATAAGTAGCATAAGAAATATTTTTACTGAAACAAACAAAAATGAAGATAAATTACAGAAAGTCGAAAAAAGTTCGAATAACAGAAGAGATATATCTGTATTGATTGATGGAGAAGAAGGGGTGGAAAGTTATATTGCAAGATGTTGTACACCAGTTCCTGGGGATGAAATTATTGGTATTATAACGAAGAAAGGCATCGCTATTCACAGAAAAGATTGTAAAAATATCAAGGACCTAAATAAAGAAAAAATAGTTTCAGTTTCTTGGAGCGATAATCAGCAACAGAATTTTTCAACTGTTCTTATGATTGATATTGAGAACAAGGATATTTTAAACAACGTTAGAAATGTTATTAACAACGAAGGAGGTCATATAGAAAAATTTGAAATGCAAAGTAGTGGTAGTTATCTAAATTTAAGAATATATCTTTCAGTTCATAATTTAAAACATTTAAGCATTGTTAGTAATAAATTAAAAAACTCAAAAGGGGTATTTTCAATTAGGAGGATATAAGTTGAGAGCTGTAGTTCAAAGAGTTTTAGAAGCAAAAGTGGTAGTGAATGAAGAGGTGCATTCGAAGATAAATCATGGTTTGCTTGTTTTTATCGGTATTTCAAGAAAAGATCAGAAAACTGATATTAGTTGGATGGCCGATAAAATTTTAAATTTAAGAATATTTGAAGATAACAAAGGAAAAATGAATAAATCGCTTTTGGATATAGATGGAGACATACTAATTGTTTCACAGTTTACATTATATGGAGACTGCCGTAAAGGTAGAAGGCCTTCTTTTACTGAGTCAGCACCATCAGAAGATGCTAATGTTCTATACGAAGAATTTATAAATTATATAGAAGAAAAATATTCTATAGTACCAAAGAAAGGTGTTTTTCATGCACATATGAAAGTTGACCTAATCAATGATGGACCCGTAACTTTGTTATTAGATTCTTATAAAACTTTTTAAGGAATACTAGAATAAGTTAGGAGGAATTTATATGAGGGAGCTAGAAGTAACTGTTTTTGTATATAAAGAAGAACCTTTTGATGCTCATATTTCAGCTGAAGGGGTAGAAGCCGGTGTAAACGAAAATAACGTGCATAAAATTTATTTAGGATATGAAAAGCCCAATAAAGGTGTTGTAGTTAAATTTAAACTTCCTAATGGCGAGAAAAAGTATGTTAGAGGAGAATAGTTGATTCTATTTCGCTTATAATTTGAGAAACATCAATTGGAGAAATCCTAAGGATTTCTCTTTTTATTGATGAAAAAGTATCTTTAAAGTAGCTGTTTTGGTTTCCTGTAGAAATTTCTAAAGAACTTTCAACTAAAGCACCAATTAAATCTGCCGTTTTTACAAAACCCCCATAATTTTGATCAAAAGGATAATATATATATTTTTCATATTTTTGAATCTTTTTTGAGATAACATCTTTATCTATATACCATTCTTTTACGAAATCTTTTTCAACTTCTCCGATTATTTCTTCTAAGCCACTTACTTTTCTTTTGGTTGGACTTATTACGTCACCTGTAAAAGCTTCTGGTAAATCATGAAGGATAGAAGCAACCATAATTTCATAAATTGTATCTGAATCTAAATCTGATAAAAGAGCAAGAATATAGGAGGTTAAAAATACAAAAAAAGAGTGAGATGCTACAGAACTTTTTATGTTTCTGTGATTTTTGTTCCAACGTATCATAGTCACAAGTTTTATTGAAATTTCAAATAGATCTTTAGCGATTTTTTCTATCTCTTCTTTATTATCTATATTTATAGATTCGATTTTTTCTTGATTTCTTTTTTTAGGTTCATTGTAATACTCTGGGAACACGCGTTCATTAATGCTTGCTTCTTTTTGCGTTGCTAATAAGTTTATCATCTTGATTTTCTTCTCAGTTTCCTCATCAAAAGTGTATTGTATTAGTAGTTTTTTGCTTATATTTTTATCGATTTTAGATTTTAGTTCTTGGTAAGTTTTTTTTATTACCTCTTCCCATAGATCCTTGCCTTTTTCTTCAATTTTACTTTTTGTAGCAAGAGATATATCGGAGAGAATTATTTTTGGAATTGCCTCATAGATTTTGTTATGAAGTATTTTTATAAGTGTTTCTTTGGGTTCACTTGAGAATACAAAGAGTATAAGTAAAAGATTATTAAAAATATTATCAGATTCACTAAACCTTACTATGGCTGGATTATTATTCCATCTATAAACAGTAAATAGATTAGAACTTTCCATTAAGAATTTTCCAATATTCATTTCTTTCACCTTCTAAATAGTTATTTACCTAATTTTATCATATTATTGCAGTTTGAAAGATATAAATAATGGTATAATTTTACTATATGATTATATAGTTGGAAGGAGATTTATTGTGAAAAGTGTTTTTATTAGTGGAATATCTGGTTCAATTGGAGAACAAACCTTAGAAGTTTTAAATAACGAATACTTCAAAAATAATTTTCATTTAATAGGAGGTTCCGTTTTTTCTAGCTGGGGTAAATTAAAAAAGATTATTGATAAGTATGATCTAAAAGCTGTTGCTGTTGTAGACGATTCAATTAGTATTCCAGAAACATATAATAATTGTAAGATTTTTAAAGGGCTAAAATCTGTTGAAAATAGTATAGAATATTGCAAACCTGATATTACTTTAGTAGCAACATCCGGATTTTCTGGAATTAAACATACTATTAAAGCTATAGAAGTTTCCAAAAGGGTTTGTTTGGCAAATAAAGAATCGGTTGTATGTGGTGGAAATTTCATTTTTAATTACGCCAAACAATATAACTGTCAGATTGTTCCAATAGATAGTGAGCATAGTGCAATATTTCAACTTTTGATGGGAGAAAAATCTACTCCAACAAAGATCATATTAACTGCTAGTGGAGGTTCTTTAAGAGATCTACCTATTGAAGAGTTGGAAAATGTGTCAGTTCAAAGAGTGCTGAATCATCCAGTTTGGTCTATGGGAAAAAGAATCACGATCGATTCTGCTTCAATGGTTAATAAGGGTCTTGAACTTTTTGAAGCCTTTTATCTTTTTAACGTAAGAGATGTAGAAGTTGCAATTAACAGAACAAGTAGGATTCATTCAATGGTGCAATTTTCAGATGGTGTAATAAAGATGCATTATGGAATTGCAAATATGAAGATACCTATCGCTTTTTCATTATCTTACCCTGAAAGGAAATATACTTATGGATCTCCTGATTTGTTTTCTGATAAGATAGAGTTTTATAAAGTTGATTACGAAAGATACCCTGCATTACAACTCGCCTATAGTATTCTTGGAAACCCTGTCTTGCAGAACGCTTTTAATGCTGCGGATGAGGTTGCAGTTGAATATTTTTTGAAAGATAGTATAAAGTTTACAGACATATATAAAGTCTTAGAATATACAGTAAATCAGATGGCCACATTATCTTCACGAAATAAAATATTTGATTTTAAAGAAATAGATGATATACTTAAAATAGACAAAAATAGTAGGGAAATAGCTAAAAAATATATTATGGAGGTTATTAAATGACGGTTTTACTTTCAATAATTTGGTTCATAATTATCATTTCAGTTATAGTAGTTGTGCACGAATTCGGACATTTTATCTTTGCAAAAGCTTTCAAAACAAAGGTTGAAGAATTTTCTATAGGATTTGGTCCCGCATTATTTAAAATAAGCGGTAAAGAAACAACTTTTAGGTTCAATATTATTCCGCTTGGTGGATATGTTAGGCTTGCAGGCGAAGAAGGGATTGAGGAAGGATATAAAAACACTGATCCCAGCTTGTTTTATAACAAAAAGCCTTACCAGAAATTTTTGATTGCTTTTGCTGGACCATTATTTTCTTTTTTATTGGGATATTTTATTTTTGTTGGTATAGCTGGGGCTTATGGATTTCCAGAAGTTATAGTTGAAAGAGTTGGAAGAGATAGCGTTGCAGAGCAAGCTGGACTTCAACCTGGAGATTTAATAAAAAAAGTTAATGGTGATTATGTATTTAATCCTGCCATTTTAGAAATGGAAATAATTTCTGGAAAACCTCTTGATCTTACTGTTATAAGAGATAACGAAGAGTTAAATGTCACATTGGTTCCAAAACTTACCAACGATAGGGCGATTTTTATACTGGAAGATATAGAAAATACTCAAGAGTATGAAATAAAGTATCAACAAATATCTACCTTAAACGGTGAAGAGAATATTTATCAAGTTATGTCAAGAATGACTGTCGGAGATCCTATAGAAATTGAATTTAAAGATGGAAGCATTTTAAAAGGAAGATTAAGCCAGTATACGTATTATTCTCCTAACTATGAAACCGGTATCGTTTATTCAACTTTTTCTAACATTGTTCAAAAAGCTAATGGTATTTTCCAAAATGGCGATAAGATTGTTGAAATAAATGGTGTTACAGTAAATAATGGGTCAGATCTGCAAAATGTGATTTATAGGATTCAATTGGAAAGTGATCAGATTATGTTCGCAACGTCAGATAAAGAAGTTATCAATGAGTATAAACCTTTTTACGGGAATTCATTGAACATTGTTGTAGAAAGAAATGTAGAACTTGTTGAAATTAATATAAGAGAAGAAGAATTTCTAAATTTTATAACTCAACCTGGTGTTTTAAAATCATCTTATGATAATTGGCATCCACGAGGTATTGAAGCTTTAACAGCACCCATTCAATGGGCGAATAATTTAATTTCTATGACTTTTAGATCATTTGGACAGTTATTCACAGGAAGATTGGGAGCTGATCAAATAGCAGGACCAGTAGGTGCAGCAACAATAATTGGACAGGCAGCAATGGTTGGATTTGATGCCATTTTGAATCTAACTGCATTAATAACTATTAGTTTGGGTGTTTTTAATTTGATACCAATCCCCGGATTGGACGGAGGAAGAATTGTATTTTCCATTTACGAAATGATTACTAGAAAAAGGGTAAGCCCAAAAGTTGAAGCTGTAATTAATACAATTGGATTTTTGTTTCTGATTTTTTTGATGATATTCGTTACTTATAATGATATAATGAGGCTCTTTTAAAGAGGTGCAAATATGTTTTCGAAGAATGAGGTAACTGTTGGAAATATAAAGATTGGTGGAGATCACCATATTGTTATTCAGAGTATGACTAACACTGATACTATAGATGTTCAAAAGACTGTTTCTCAAATAATAGAGTTAAAGCAAGCTGGAGCAGAGATTGTAAGAGTTTCTGTAAGAAAAAAACAAGATCTAGAACCTTTTGGTGAAATTGTTAAAAGAGTAGATGTTCCAATAGTCGCTGATATACATTTTGATTATAGATTAGCTGTTCAATCTATTAAGAATGGTGCATCAAAGGTTCGGATTAACCCTGGTAATATTGGTTCTGAAGAAAAAATCCGAGAAATAGTTAAAGTTGCTAAAGATTATAAGATTCCTATAAGAGTGGGGGCAAACTCTGGATCAATTGCAAAGGAATATCAAAATCTTCCAATTTATAAAGCATTAGCTGAAAGTGCTTTGAAAGAAGTTCGACTCCTTGAAAAAGAAGGGTTCTTTGATATAGTGGTTTCTGTTAAGTCTACCAATGCGAAAGAAAATTTTCTTGCAAACCAATATATCTCACAAAGGATCCCATATCCTTTGCATATAGGCGTTACTGAGGCAGGAGTTTATGAAGATGCTATAATACTTTCTTCTGCTGGATTGGGATCGCTACTTCTTAACGATATCGGAGATACAATAAGGGTTTCAGTAAGTGGTAATCCAGTGAAAGAAGTTCAAATAGCTAAAGATTTACTTATTTCTTTAGGTTTAAAAGAAGGAATAAAAATTATTGCTTGTCCAACATGTGCTCGAAGTGAAATTAATGTTGAAAGCTGGGCTTACCAGGTTAAAAACTGGATCAAAGAGAGAAATATTGTTAAAAACCTCAGTATAGCAGTTATGGGTTGTGTTGTTAATGGACCTGGAGAAGCAAGGCATTCAGATATTGCGATAGTTGGTACTAAAAATACTTCTGCTGCCATATTTTTAAAAGGGAAGTTATATGGAACTTATAAAAAAGAAGAAATCAAAGAAGTCCTTTCAGAACTCATTAATGATCTAAATTAAATAACTAATGGAGTGAACTGATTATGGAAATAGACCCAATAAATAATAAAAAGGCTGAAAAAGAATTAAAAAAAAAGAAGATTAAAAAATCAAAAATAAGTAATTCTACTGTTTCAGAAACCCAAGCAAAAGAAGGATTTTTTGATGTTTTACTAGATGCTGAAGCAAACATTTCTGAGAAAGAGCTTAAGTTGCTAATAGACAATGTGTTAGAAGTCGGAAACAGATTTGTAAAATCTCCTACTTCTTCTAATTTGAAGGATTATAAAGGAGCAATCAAAAATTTTCTAAAAAGATTAGAAAAGCATTGGTATATAATTAAAAATGATGTAGATTTTAGAAGTGCTACTCCTAAATTACATATGGTTGCACAGATAGTGGACCAAAAATTGAAAGATTTAACAGATTTGATGTTGAAACGCGAGAAAAATACTCTAATGTATGCATCTAAAATAGAAGAAATAAATGGACTGATTTTAGATCTATATAAGTAAAAAAGTATGGGGAGTTCATTTTAATGCAGACACATTTTTGTGATACAATTAATAAGATTAAGAATCAGATATTAAGCCTACCAGGGAGCTCAGTCTGCTTTGTTGCTGAAGACAATGAGTTCTTACAATATTTTATGAATCAATTCATAGAATCTAATCCCAATTTTAATGCTTTAGAAACACTTTTTGTAAAACCCGAAAGTGGAAATATTAAAATTGATCAAATCAGGGATATAGATGAATTTTTATTATATAAACCCAATTATGCCAAGTATAAACTAGTTGTTATAGAAAACGTTGATAAACTAAATAAAGAAGCTGCAAACGCTTCGCTCAAATTGATAGAAGAACCACCTGAATTTACCTATATATTCGCAACAACTACAAGATGGAATTATTTATTACCTACTATAAAAAGTAGGTTTTTTAGAATAAATTTAAATGTTCCTTATTATTTATCTAATGAACTACAAGAAAAATATGCAGACAATTCGATATACTTAAAACTTTTTATTCATCAAGATTTGGGAACTTTACTATACTTATTAGACAATGAAACAGACCCAATAAGTGTTATAGATAAGATTAATGTAATACAGGAAACAACGACTGAAGATATTGAAAAATTGATTAATAACCTAAAACTTTCTTTAGATTCAGCAGAAAACAGAATGATATTTACTGTTTCTTATTTTAAGTTATGGGATTTACTTTTAAAGATGGATGAAAGGAATTTCTTTTTTTCTATTAAAGAAATAAATAAGATTAAAAATGAGGTAGATACTTTAAATTTTCTAAAATTCATAAGTACTTTGGGGAGTGTTTTTTTAAGAGATGCCATTGTTTCTATTATTTCTTCAAAATGGAGGTATTTTTGGAATAACTCTCTAGTATATACTTTTGGTTTCAATGAAAAGAATTTAAATGAGGAAGAAATAAAAGAAACCGTTCTATTTTTTGATAAAATAGCTACTTCTGGTATATCTAATTACAACTTTGAATTAGAGGTTATTACTCATTTTCTTAGAATTAGAAGGTGTTTTATTCGACATTAATGGGAGTGAGAAAATTTGATAGATTTAAAAGCTGAAGTGTATGGTGTGGAACTAGAAAAATTGGGAAATATTTACTATTATACTTATATGGGGATAGAAAAGATTAAATTGTTAGAACGGGTTTTAGTTCAAACTGAAAATGGCATTGAAGTAGGGAGGGTTGTACTTGGACCAGTTACTATGAATTTTGAAGAAATTGAGTATGAACCAAAAGCTATAGTTAGGAAAGTTAGTAGGGAAGATGAGGAGGTTATAAGGGAAAATCAAGAAAAGGCTAAGGAAGTAACTGAATACTCTAAAAGTTTAGCTCAGGAATTAAATCTTAAAATGAAGATTTTGCATTCAAATTTCACTTTTGATAAATCAAAATTGGTTATATATTTTGGCTCTGATATTAGGGTAGATTTTAGAGAGTTAGTTAAACTTTTGGCTAAGAAGTACAAAACAAGAATTGAATTAAAACAAGTTGGAGCAAGAGACGAAGTTAAGATGATGGGATCAATAGGTTTATGTGGACAAATAGCTTGTTGTTCTAGATTTTTGCGAGATTTTTCTTCAATTAAAATGGAACTGGCAAAAACTCAACAGATGATGATAAACACCGCCAAAATTTCGGGAAGATGTGGAAAATTACTATGCTGTTTAAAATATGAAAATCAATTTTATGAAGAGGTTTTAAAAAACGTTCCCAATGAAAACACCATGATAGAATACGAAGGAGTTCCTGCGAAGGTGGTTACAGTAAACGTATTTCTCAAAGAAGTAACTTTACAAGTTATTGAAGAAAACCAACCAATACTGGTTAAAGTACCCTTTTCATATTTCAACAACAATGCTTAAATAATTAATTATCCAAAAAAGTGAGTCGGTAAATTATGAAACCAATTTCTGCTATATTAATAACTGTCGGAATTGTTTTAGTAATATTAGGATTGATGTTAGCTTTTAATTTTAAATTAGGCCGTTTACCCGGTGATATTTTGATTAAAAGAGAAAATGTAGTTATCTATATACCGATAACCACTATGCTTATTATAAGTGGAATTATCACTTTGATATCGTTTATCATAAGAAGATTTTTTTAAATTTTAATATGAAGAACAAAAAAAGTCGGAGGTGGATTTTTTGAAAAAAAGTTTAAAAGAGTTGAAAGAACTATCCGTTTTAGCAAGAGGCGATATATTAAAAATGACAACAGTTGCAAGCTCAGGCCATCCGGCTGGATCGATGTCTTCAATAGATATGTATCTTTCTGTATTAAACAGGGCAAATATATTTCCTGAAGATCCTTTTAATCCTGATAGAGACAGGTTGGTAGTAAGTCATGGTCATACCTCACCTGGGTTTTATGCAGCGCTTGGAAGGATGGGATTTTTGAATACAGAAGAATTAATTACTGGGTTTAGACATGCAGGAAGTATCTTTGAAGGACATGTTACTCGTGGGATTCCTGGGGTAGAATGGTCGACTGGGAATTTAGGTCAAGGTTTATCCGCTGGTGTTGGTATGGCGCTAGCTGCTAAGATGAGAAACAAGGACTATAAGGTGTATGTATTTTCAAGTGACGGGGAAAGTCCAAAAGGGCAATTAGCAGAAGCAAGAAGAACAGCAAGAAAAGAAGATTTAAATAATTTGATAGTATTAGTTGATTACAACGATATACAAATATCTGGAAGGGCAAGGGATATACTATCAGTAAACATAGTAGGAGAGTACAAAGCCGCTGGGTGGAATGTTATAGAGATAGAGGGACATGATTTCAATCAGATAAACAAAGCTCTTGAAGTAGCTGAAAATCAAAAGATTGGACCAACAGTTATAGTTGCAAAAACAATAATAGGTAAAGGTGTATCTTTTATGGAAAACACACCAACTTACCATGGTAAGGCTCTAAGTTTAGAACAATTAGACAAAGCTTTAAAAGAATTAGGGTTGGAAAATGATGTAGAAAAGTATATCGAAAAAAGGAAAAAGTTATCTTTAAAAAGAGAAAAATTTTCATATGCCAATATCGACTTAGATGTAGATACAGGTAAACCAAAGATATATAATAAAGGAGAAAAGGTTGCGAACCGTAATGCATTTGGTAATGCTATTGCAGATATTGCTGGACTAAATAAAGACAAATTTCCAGTTGCAGCTGTAGATTGTGATTTAAAACCATCAGTTAAACTTGAAAAATTTGAAAAAGTTAACCCCGAAGGATACGTACAAATTGGAATTCAAGAACACAACGCAGCAACTATTGCTGGAGCTATGTCTGTTAGTGGAGTGTTGACATTCTTTGTAGATTTTGGGGTATTTGGGCTAGATGAAACATTCAATCAGCAAAGATTAAATGATGTAAACCACGCAAACTTAAAAACAGTGGTAACTCATTGTGGAACTGATGTAGGAGAAGACGGTAAAACACATCATGAAGTTAATTACATAGGACTCATCAGAAGTTTGTACAACACAAAATTAATAGTACCATGTGATGCCAATCAAACAGATAAAGCAGTAAGATATGCGGCAAAAACACCTGGAAACATTGTAATAGCTTTAGGAAGATCTAACTTGCCCATTTTATTAAACGAAGATGATGATGTTTTTTACGATGAAAATTATGAATTCACTTATGGTAAATTAGATATCTTTAGAAAAGGGCAAGAACTAACAATATTCACATACGGAAGCTTCACACATCTAGCTGTAAAAGCTGCGGATAAACTAAAAGAAGAAGGAATAAATATAACCGTTGTAGGTGTTCCTACCCCCTTAGAGTTTGATATAAACCAAGTGAAAGAATATGTAGATGGAAAGATAGTATTGACTTTAGAAGATCACAACGTTGAAAATGGATTATCAAACGAATTATCAAAGGGGTTTATAAAAAATGGTCTGCAGCCATCATACTTTGAACCTATGGGTTTGAAGGATTATGCACCATCAGGAACTATAGACGATTTATTGAAAATAAACGGATTTGATGTAGAATCTTTGGTAAATAAGATGAAAGGATTAATCGAAAAGAAATGAAAAACAAAAATGAGTTGCAGTTAACGGATGAAGAAATTTTTGTTCTTAAAAAAATAAAAAAAAAGTTAAATTTACCTGAATGTATCAATGATAATATTTTATTTGTATCTTTATGTCATAAATCATATGTCTTTGAAAGTGATAATGTCCAAAGAAAATTGGAACCAAATGAGAGGTTAGAGTTTCTCGGAGATTCCGTTCTTGAGTTAGTGATCTCCGAGTTTCTTTATAAGAATTATACTCTTTCAGAAGGAGAAATGTCTAAAGTTAGAGCAATTATTGGTAGTGAACCTATTTTAGCTGATATCGCTAGAAAGATTGGTCTCAATAATTTTATCTTCCTCGGAAAGGGTGAAGATAAACAAGGTGGACGCGATAAAAATTCTATTTTATCAGATGCATTAGAAGCTATTTATGCTTGTATGTATTTAAGCTGCGGCTATTCAAAGGTGAGATCGTATATATTGAATTATTTGAAAGAGTATGTTGACGATGCCGTAGAAGGGAATCTTTTTCTTGATTATAAAACAAAATTACAGGAGTTAACTCAAGAAAAAAACAAAAAGTTGCCTGAATATATTTTATTAAAGGCTTCTGGCCCTTCACATTTAAGAAAGTATAAAGTTGCTGTTAAGCTTGAAGAACAAGTGCTTGGAATTGGAGAAGGTTTTTCAAAAAAAATCGCGGAACAGTTAGCTGCCAAGAGTGCATGTGAAAAGTTTTTGAAAGAAAATAATCAAGGTGAAAAAAATGAAAGGAAAAAAGATTGAATTTGTGAAGTTACTAAAAACTTCTTCGGTTAGTTTAACTGGTGAATATTGTGCTTTAAATTGCAAACATTGTGGTAGGCATTATTTAAAAAATATGGCTAATATCAACGAAATAGAAGATATAGCAAAAAATGGGTACACTTCATTTTTAATAAGTGGTGGATTAATGCCTGATGGAAAGATTCCTTTTGCTGCCTTTAAAGATAAATTAAAATATTTGAAAAAAGAGTATAATTTAAGGTATAACTTTCATACAGGTTTTGTAGATGAGGAAGATTTATCGGTTCTCAAAGAGCTTTCAGACGTTGTTTCATACGATCTAGTTGGAGATAAAGAAACCTACTATGAAGTTTATGGAAAAGGTAATTTTGAAAAGATGTGGGATTCGTTCTTTTTGCTGTTAGAAAATGGTATTAAAGTTAAACCTCACGTAACGCTCGGGCTAAGAAAGGGTGTCATTTCTCATGAGAGGGAAGCTATAAAAAGTTTAAAAGAGGTATCGGATAAGATAGATGAAATAATATTTCTTATTTTTATTCCAACGAAAGGTACAGAATATGAGTCTTATAAACCTCCTAAAATTAATGAAGTTGTTTTATTTTTGGAAAATGCTCGAAAAAATTTTCCAGAAACAAAATTAATTTTGGGATGTATGCAGCCAAAGGGTAATTATAGAAAAAATATACAAGAACAATTACTGGGTATAGTGGATAAAATAGTACAACCTGTTCTGCCAACTATAAAAGAAGCAGAAAAAAAAGGTTTTGAAATTTCTTATTCATATGAATGTTGTGCATTATAACTATTAAACGATAGATAAATTGGAGGAGGGAGTACAAATTTTACCTTCTTATATAAAATTATATGAAAGTGGTGTACTTCATAAAAGAAGAGATTATCTAATAAAAAAATTAGATTCATGTGATATTTGCCCAAGAGAGTGTAAAATAAACAGACTTGAAAAGATCGGAGGTTGCAAGGTAGGAAATGAGGTGAAAATATCGGAATATGTTTTGTATCCTGGAGAAGAACCAGTTTTAAAAGGTGAGAATGGAGCAGGTGGTGTTTTCTTTAGTAATTGTACAATGAGGTGTATTTACTGTCAAAACTTCAATTTTAGTCAATTAGGTCATGGGAAAATCATCTCTAATGTGCAATTGGGTGAAATTTTTTTAAAATTGCAATTCGATATGAAAGCTGCTAATTTAGATTTAGTAACCGCTACTCCATATTTACCATTTATCTTTGATGCACTAATATACGCAATAGAACACGGGTTTACTTTACCTATTGTTTGGAATACATCTTCATATGAAAAGTTAGAAACGCTGAGAATTTTGGAAGATGTTGTCGATATCTATCTTGCTGATATAAGGTACACGAGTAATATTATAGGAAAAAGATATTCGGGTGTGAAAGATTATTGGATTCAAGCTCAATTAGCAATAAAAGAAATGTACAGGCAGGTAGGAGATAATTTTATATTAGACGATACAGGGGCTTTAAAAAGGGGCATGATCGTTAGGATACTGGTCCTTCCGAACCTAATCAATCAGTCGAAAGAGGCTTTAAGGTTTTTAAAATATGAAATATCTCAAAACATTCACATTAGTTTGATGGATCAGTATGTTCCTGTATATAAAGCTAAAAAAGACGATAAACTAAATCGTTACTTATATAAACACGAATATGATGAAGTTTTAGATTACTTTAATGAATTAGGATTTGAAAATGGTTGGATGCAAAAGCATAAATTAAAAGAAATTGATTCTATCAATAATTTTTCTACTATTAAAGTTTAGTAATTTATTTTTGATTTATTTTAAAAGAGGGTGATTTTATGACCGATGCAGATTTAATGAAATCTGTTTTAGATCAATTGCAAGATGGGATAATGGCTATAGATGAAAGAGAAAATATTTTTTATATCAATGATGCTGCGTGTAAAATTTTGGAAGTTGAAAAAGATAAAATTACAAATCAAAATGTAGTAGAGAATGTTCCAAATACAAGATTACATATTGTATTAAGAACTGGGGAAGCGGAATATGATAAATTACAAAATTTGGGGAATAAAGTAATATTAACGTCTCGCATCCCTATTAAAAACGAAAAGAATGAAACTATAGCAGTAGCGGCTGTTTTTCGTGATATCACTACTATACAAAAATTAGCCGAAGAAATAACTAATTTAAGAGAGTTGGAAGCATTATTGACCTCAATAATAGATTCAACTTCAGATGCTATTTCTGTGGCAGATCAAGAAGGAAGAGTTTTTATGGTTAACAGAGCCTACACCAAAATCACAGGTTTAACCCCTAGAGAGGTTATGGGGAAACCTGCTACTATAGACTTAGCAGAAGGCGAAAGTTTACATATACGTTGTGCCAGAGAGAAAAAACCCATCTACAATGTGAGAAAAAGATTAGCTACCAATAAAAAAGAGGTTATAGCAAGTGTTACACCTCTTTTTGTTAAGAGCGAATTTAAAGGTAGCGTAGCTGTAATCCACGATATATCAGAAATACAACGACTAATAAATGAATTAGAGGCAACAAAGAGAATGTTAAAAAAAGAAAAGGCTACCTACGATTTTAGTGATTTAGTTGCAAATTCTAAAGCTATGAAAGATGTTATTGCTCAGGCAAACAAAGTATCCGAGGTAGATGTAGATTTACTGCTTGTAGGTGAGTTTGGTGTAGGTAAAGAAGTGTTAGCTCAAGCTATTCACAACGCAAGCAAAAGAAAAGAAAATCCATATCTTAAACTTAACTTTGCTTTGATTCCTAAAGAAAGGCAAGAAGATTATCTTTTTGGTAAAAATAGCTATTTAGTTGAAGCTAATAGTGGAACATTGTTTCTAGAAAACATTGATCTAATGGATATAGAAGTTCAACAGAAACTGCTTTCTTTTCTTAAGGACAAAATTTTTGAAAGTGACCATCACGATTTCATTCCAAACGTTAGATTGGTTTTTGCAACTACAGAAGATTTAAAGATTCTTGTGGGTTTAGGGAAATTTTCAAAAGAATTATTTTACAAGATATCTGTGGTAAGTATTCTTATTCCCCCTCTTCGTGAAAGAAAAGATGACATTCCTGAACTTGCTCATCAACTTTTACATAGTTTAAATCAAAGGTATGGAAGAATTGTTTATGGATTCACTGAAGATGCACTTGAAAAACTTAGAAACTATTCTTGGCCAGGAAATATTAGAGAGTTAGAAAATGTAATTGATAGAGCCATGCTTGCTATTGATAACAGTGACCCGCTTGTTACTTCCTCACACATACCCGATTTAGTCGAAAAATCAGAAGAAATTAAAGGGACACTTAAAGATATGACAGAAGAATTTGAGAAAAAGATTATTATAGAACTTTTAGAAGTATGCCATGGAAACAAAACTGAGGTTGCAAGAAAATTAGGTTTAACAGTTAGAAATTTGTATTATAAGCTTGATAGGTACGGGATAAAATAATTACCTTATTTTTTATTTATGGGGATGTAAAATATGAAATTTAATTTTAAACTTGAAAGGTTAAAAGATTTAAAAGAAAATTTTCAAGACTTTGCAAGGATTGAATTAGGGAAGAAAATTCAAGAAAGGATAAAAGTTGAAGAAGAAATTAAAGTAATGAATAGTAAGATTGAAATAATCTCAAGAAATTTTAAAAGTGAGATTCATGACTCTATCCCAATAGCAAAATTAACTAGTTTAATAGAATACAGAGAAAGTTTGAATGAAAAATTAGACAATCTTTACTTAGAGCTTAAAAAAAGAGAAATAGAAGAAGAAATAGCAAGAAATGATTATATCGAAGCAAAAAAAGAAAAAGATGTTCTTGAAAAGCTTAAAGATAAAAGATACGAAGAATACAAAATTCAAGAAAAAAGGCTAGATATCAAAGAACTTGATGAAGTAGCAAGAAATGCTTACCATTTCAATGGAGGTAAAAAAAATGGACAAAATTAAGGTGCTGTTTTTATGTTCTAGAAACTCTGCAAGAAGTCAAATGGCTGAAGCTTTTTTAAAGAAATATGGAGCTGATAGATTCGATACTTATAGTGCAGGTTTAGAGGCTTCTGAAATTAATCCTTTCACTATTAGGGTTATGGAAGAAAAAGGTATAAGTATGAAAGATCATTATTCAAAGAGTTTAGATAGATACTTGAACGATAGGTTTGGTTTTTTAATAACAGTATGCTCAAAAGCAGAAGAAAAATGTCCCTTCTTTCCGGGTGTAAGTATAAGACTTCATTGGCCCTTTGATGATCCTGCAACAGCTGCGGGAAGCGAAGAGGAAAAACTTGAGATTTTTAGAAGAGTGAGAGACGAAATTGAAAAAAAGGTTATTGATTTTGTTGAAAATACTGATAAATACTCTAATATAAAAGATAGTTTTAAAGCGTGATTTTACTATTTTCATAAATTTAACGCACTGCTAAAAAAATTATGTTATGATGAAATCATAGAAAGTTAATAATAAAAATGCCTCTTTCTGTATAATGTCGATAATATGGTTCGACAGTTTCTACCAAACAGCCGTAAACTGTTTGACTACAGTAAGAGGGGTATAAGGTATTTTATAATAAAATCCTACCTCTCTACTGTATAAGAGGTAGGATTCTTTTTTTGAAGGGAGAGATTGAGTTGGACAAAAAAGTACTTCTTATTTCTGGAAGTCAATCAGACGAGGTTTTTGTAAATATTGCAATTGATCTTTTTGATGAATGGAAGGTTGATTATGAGTACAAAGTACTAAGTGCCCATAGAAATTTAAAAGAACTCACAAAATTTATCGAAGAACTTCCTAAAGAAGAATATTGCGCGATAATCGCTGTTGCAGGGTTATCTGCTGCACTTCCCGGGGTGGTGGCTTCTCTTACTACGCTTCCTGTTATTGGAGTTCCAAGAGATGTTGGTCCTTTAAATGGTGTAGATGCTTTACTTTCAATGATTCAAATGCCTAGTGGTGTTCCTGTTGCAACTATGGGTATAGGAAGCAGTGGTATGAAAAATGCAGCTTATTTTGTAAAGAGATTACTTGATAGCGAGGGTGAATAATATATGAAAAATGAGAAAAGATTTGATTTATTGTATGAAGGCAAGGCAAAAAAGGTATATAAATACAGTGATAGAAAGCTATTAGTAGAATTTAAAAATGATGTAACCGCTTTTAATGGAATAAAAAAAGGTCAGTACGCTAATAAAGGTAAGATAAACAAGAAAATTTCAACATTTTTCTTTGAATTATTAAATGAAGAGGGATTAAATACACATTATTTACAAGATTACGATGAAAACTCTTTTATTGCAAAATGGGGGGAATTAATACCTTTGGAAGTGATAGTTAGAAATTATACAGCGGGAAGTTTTTGTAAACGTTATGGTGTAGAAAAAGGGATAAAATTTGATTATCCATTAGTTGAATTTTCACTAAAAAATGACGATTTAGGGGACCCAATGATAACAAAAGATGCTATATTACTTTTGAAGATTTGTAATAAAGAAATATTAGAAGAAATAGTTGGAATTTCAAATAAAGTGAACAATATACTGAGCAGTTTTTTAGATAATAAAAACATTCTCTTAGTTGATTATAAATTAGAGTTCGGTATATCAAAGACAGATAAGAAAGTAATTTTGATTGATGAAATATCTCCAGATACCTGTAGATTTTGGGATAAAAATACTATGGAATCGCTTGATAAGGACGTATACAGAGAGGATAAAGGAGATCTTATTAATGCTTATGAAGCTTTGATTGGGAGGTTAGCTATATGATTACTGAAGGAGAGAAAATATTTAATTTTGAAATAAAAGTTAAATTAAAAGAGGGGATATTAGATCCTCAAGGTAACGCTACACTAAAGGTATTAAAAAGGTTAAACTTTTCTGTAGAAGAAGTTAGATTTGGAAAAAGCGTAAATTTAAAAATTAAAGAAGAAAATTTTGAGAAAGCTAAACAAAAAGCAGAACAAATAGCTTATGAAGTTTTATCAAATCCTGTTTTGGAAGATTATGAAATAATGGAACTGGATGAGGAGTGAATATTTTGGATAAATTAACAGCCGGTGTAGTGGTATTTCCAGGATCAAACTGTGACCGTGATGCCTATTTTGCATTAGAAGAGAATGGTTTCAAAACAAGATATATCTGGCATGATTTTGATCAGGCCTTAAATTATGACCTTATATTTATTCCTGGAGGTTTTTCATATGGAGATTACTTGAGGGTCGGCGCTTTAGCAAGGTTCTCACCGGTTATGAAGTCAGTTGAAAAATATGTGTTGCAAAAAAGAGGGTTGGTCATTGGAGTGTGTAACGGATTCCAAATTTTAACTGAAGTCGGCATATTACCTGGAGTTTTGACAGTGAACAGTTCGCAGAGGTTCATTTGCGAAGATGTAGAGATAAAAGTAAATAACTTTGAAACACCTTTTACTAACAACATAGATAAAAAAGTCTTAAATTTACCTATCGCTCATAAAGAGGGGAGATATATAATAAGAGAAAATACTTTAGAGCCTTCTCAAATAGTTATAAAATATGTAGAAAATCCTAATGGATCTTTTGAAGACATTGCTGGAATTATAAACAAAGATCTCAACGTTTTTGGTTTAATGCCTCATCCGGAAAGAGCTTGTTCAAAAGTATTAGGTAATGAAGACGGTAATCTTATTTTTCAGTCTATCAGGAGGTATCTGTCTAGTGGCCAATCAGTTAAAAATTAGGGAACTAGCACTTGCTTTAGGACTTTCTAATTCTGAATATGAAAGCATAGTTGAAAAGTTAAATAGAGAGCCTAATGAATTTGAAACTTATCTTTTTTCTGCTCAATGGTCAGAACATTGTGGATACAAACATTCAAAACATTATTTAAAAAAAATAAATGAATCTTATGAAAGTGAAAATGCTGGGTATGTAGAAATTGGTAATAAAGCTGTGGTATTTAAAGTTGAAAGTCATAACCATCCTTGCGCTGTTGAACCTTATCAGGGAGCGGCAACTGGTATAGGAGGAATAGTAAGAGATATCCTGGCTATGGGAGCAAGGCCTATTGCTTTGTTGGACTCTTTGAAGTTTGGAGATATTAATCAGCCCAAGGTAAAAAATATATTTGAAGGTGTTGTTTCAGGTATAAGTGATTACGGTAATTCCATAGGAGTTCCTACGGTTGCTGGAGAAACATCTTTTAACGAAATATACTCAACAAATCCTTTGGTAAATGTGATGTGTGTTGGGGTAGCCGAGAAAAATTATTTAGTATCTTCACATGCTGATGGCCCTAATAAGCTTATTGTTTATATAGGTTCAAAAACTGGGAGAGATGGGATACACGGGGCATCTTTTGCTTCCAAAGAGCTTAGTGGAAAGGACGATAGACCATCTGTACAAGTTGGAGACCCTTTCACTGAGAAAAATCTCATAGAAGCGACTCTTGAAATATTGAAATTAAAAGGTGTTAAAGCATGTCAGGATATGGGGGCAGCAGGAGTATTAAGTTCTACTTCTGAAATGGCAAGCAAAGGTGGTCTAGGTTGTGAAATATATTTAGATAAAGTTCCAAAAAGGCAGAAAGATATTAAACCATGGGAAATTATGCTTTCTGAATCCCAAGAAAGAATGGTTTTCTTGGTTGAACCAGGTTTTGAACAAGAGGTTAAAAAAGTATGTGAGAAATACATGGTAGATTTTTCAGTTATAGGAAAAACAATTGAGAAAAAACATTATGTAGTTAAAAAGGAAGAAAATGGTGATATTCTTGCAGATTTGCCTATCGATGTATTAGTGGATGCTCCAGAATATTATAGGAATAATAGTACTCCAACATCTTTCATTATAAACAGGGCGAAAAAATTTCCAAAGTGTAAGGGGCATGATTTAAAAGATATTTTAAAAAAAATAATACAAAATCATAACGTAGCGAGTAAGAAATGGATTTTTCAGCAGTACGATTACAAGGTTGGGACAAACACTTTATTAATTCCTGGAATAGCTGATAGTTCGGTACTTTGGTTTAAAAAAACAAAAAAAGCAATAGCTGTAACTATTGATAGTAACGAATTATATACTTATTTAAATCCACTTGAAGGAACAAAAAACGTTGTTTATGAAGCAGCAAGAAATTTAGTATCAGTAGGAGCTGTGCCTTTAGCTATAACCGATAATTTGAATTTTGGACATCCTGATGATTCGGAAGTTTCTTGGCAATTTGAGCAAAGTATTAATGGGTTAATTGAAGCATCAAAAGAACTTTCTACTCCTGTAGTTAGTGGAAACGTTAGTTTTTATAATTCTTATAAAGATTCTTCTATCTATCCTACCCCAGTTATAGGAATGGTTGGAGAGGTAAAAGATATAAGCAAGTTGACCAATTTAAAATTTAAAAACGTTGGGGATTTTGTATATTTAGTAGGTAAAACTGATATAAATGTTGAAAGAATAGGTGGAAGCATATACTTAAAAATAATTGAAGATTTTATAGGTGGTGAGATAGACCCTGTAAATCCAATATTTGAAAAGTCATTACAAAATTTTATTCTAGATCTTATCAATAAAAGTGTTGTTAACTGTGTTCATGATGTATCAAAAGGTGGTCTACTTGTTTCTCTTGTTGAAAGTTGTATCGTAAGTAGTTTGGGATTTAATGGAGAACTTGGTAATTCAGTGGAGGAACTTTTCGGTGAGAACCAAGGGAGGTTCATCATTTCACTTTCCAAAGATAACGATGATCTTTTTCAAAAGATGTCAAATAAAGCAGGAATTATCTTTAAAAAGTTAGGAGAAGTAAAACACCAAGATGATGGAATCAATATTGGTTCGACTACCTTTGATCTTAAAAAGTTAACTAAACTTTATTTTGAAAGTATCTCTAAAACTGTGGAGGAATAATTGTATGTTAATGGAAAATTGCGGATTATTTGCAGCATATTCTAAAGAAAATAAATATAATGTTAGTGGAAGAATTATAGAGGGTTTATTAGCCTTACAACATAGAGGTCAAGAGTCAGCAGGTATAGCTTTATCAGATGGTTCAAAGATCACAACATATAAAGGAAAAGGTGTTGTAAATAGAGTTTTTACTAAAGATGTTGCTAGAAAAATAAATGGTTATTTTGGAATAGGACATGTAAGATATTCCATTAATGGATTTTCAAATTATATAAATGCACAACCGTTAAGTGTGAAATACAAAGGAGAATTTTTTTCAATCGCTCATAATGGACAAATAGAAAATGGGAACAAATTGAAAGAAGAATACGAAGAAAAAGGATCCATATTCATGACAACCTCTGATACAGAGCTCATTCCTCACTTACTTGTAAATAACCTCAAAGGAGTTCCTTCAAGTTGGGAAAGTTCTAATATAGGTAAATTAATCGATCAAAATATTGGGCCTTCTTATTCCTTACTACTTCTTTTCAAAAACAAAATAATAGCGTTCCGTGATTCATATGGATATCGTCCTTTGGCCCTTTGTGAAACTAAAAATGGAATTTATGTAGCTTCTGAAGATAGCGCATTCAAATTTTTCCCCACTAAAGATGCTACAATTAGAGAGATAAATCCAGGTGAATTAATAGAAATAAAAGATGGGAAAGTTAAAAGTTATTTTATAAACTCAAGTAATAAACATAAATATTGTTTCTTTGAACATGTTTATTTTGCTAGACCTGATTCTAATATCTTTGATGAAAACGTACATTTAATGAGAGAAAAGTTGGGAGCATTATGTGCACAAGAGAATCCAGTTGAAGCAGATATCGTTGTACCCGTTATGGATAGTGGGTTTTCTGCTGCTTTGGGATATTCCAAAGCCTCAAATATCCCATTAGAGATGGGGTTAATGAGAAACAAATATGTAGGAAGAACGTTCATTGATCCGGATGTTGAAGAAAGAAAGATGGGGGTTAGAAGAAAACTTTCTCCAGTTAAAGAAGTAATTGAAAATAAAAGAATAATTTTAGTAGATGATTCTATAGTAAGGGGAACTACTATGAAACATATAGTTAAAATGCTTAGAGAAAATGGAGCAAAGCAAGTACATCTAAGAATCGCCTCTCCAAAAGTTGTGAACACCTGTCATTGGGGAGTGGATATTCCTACTCAGGAAGAGTTAATTTGTGCAACTAAAAGTATAGATGAGATTAAAGACCTTTTAAACGCCGATTCAATAGAGTTTGTTTCACTTGAAAAATTAAAAGAATTTTTAAATAGCAAAAAACAAGAGTACTGTTTTAAATGCTTTCAAGGAGGAAATTAATGTTTTATAAAAGTTCTGGTGTAGATATAAATAAGGCGAATGATTCTATAAAGGCGATTCGCTCATTTCTTGATAATAATATAGGTTCTTATGCTGGGATATTCCCTTTAAAGGATGTTTTAAATAAATACCGTGAACCAGTTCTCGTAGCAACTTCTGATGGAGTGGGTACAAAGTTACAGCTTTTAAAAAAGTATGGAAGATGGGATGTCGCTGCACAAGATCTTGTTGCGATGAATTTAAACGATTTAGTTTGTATGGGAGCAACGCCTTTGTTTTTTTTAGATTACTTTTCAACGTCAGCTCTAAATAAAGAAGAGTTTGTTAGTTTTATAAAGAATTTAAAAAATATCTTAGACGAATTTGAATGTAATTTGTTAGGTGGGGAAACAGCAGAATTACCTGGTGTTTTTAGTCAAAACAGTGAGGATGTCGCGGGATTTGCGGTTGGAATAGTTAGTAAAGAAAATATTTTTGATTATTCAAAAATAAAAGTTGGAGACAAGATAATAGGTTTAAAATCCTCTGGAATACATTCTAACGGTTATTCTTTGGTAAGAAAATTACTTCAAGAAAAAAAGATAGATTTTAGTGAGGAGTTATTAAATCCAACGAGGATATACGTAAAACAGACGTTAGCTCTTCTAAAGAACATTAAAGGAGCAGCACATATAACTGGTGGAGGACTGATAGATAATCTTCCAAGGATAATTCCTGATGGTCTTTATGCATATATTAATGTATCTTGGGAAATTCCAAGAGTTTTTCAAATTATCGAAGAGTCTGGAGTTTCTAAAAATGAAATGTTTAGAACCTTCAATATGGGTATCGGTATGGTATATATAGTGGATGAAGATAACCTAACTTACGTAAAAAATATTATTAAAACAAGATTTTCAGAAGAAGTCATTGAAATTGGTGAAATTAGAGATATTGTAGAAGTTAAAAAAGCAGCTGATATAAATCAAAAAGTAAAGATTAGTTATTAAATTCTATATGGAAATAGAAATCAAATAGGGCAAAAGAAGGTATTTTATAGTGAAAAAAGTAATAATTATGGCATCTGGGAATGGTTCTAATTTTGAAGCGATTTGTAAATATTTTTCGAATAGTAAGGAGATTAAAATCTCTCACTTAATTACTGATAATCCTAAGGCTTATGTTATTAAAAGAGCTAAAAAAGTTGGAATAGAACCTAAGATAATCGATTATTCAACTTTTAAAAATAAGGAAGAATACAACAAAGCTCTTTTTAATTATTTAAAAACTTTAGATTTTGATTTGATAGTTTTGGCAGGATATATGCGTATATTACTAGAGCACATCGTTAAATATTATAAGAACAAGATAATCAACATCCATCCTTCTCTTTTGCCAAAATACAGAGGATTAAATGTTATAGAAAAAGCTTTTAATAATAATGAGGAATATATTGGAATCACCATCCATTACGTAGATGAAAGTGTAGATACAGGGAAAATAATATTACAAAAAAAGATTAAAATAGAAAAATATTGGGATTTAGAAAAGGTTGAAAAAGAGATTCATGAGTTGGAGCATAAATATTATCCACAGGTAATATATAAAATTTTAAAAGGGGGCTTTTGATGATTAAAAGAGCTTTGATAAGTACTTACAAAAAAGAAAAGGTTGTAACCTTTGCAAAAAATCTTAAAGATTTGGATATTGAGATAATTTCAACAGGGGGTACTGCAAAGAAATTAGAAGAAAATGGAATAAAAGTAACCTCCGTTGAAGAGATAACAGGATTTCCTGAAATTCTAGATGGAAGGGTAAAAACCTTAAATCCAAAAATTCATGGTGGCATATTAGCAAGAAGAGAAAAAGAAGAAGATATGAAAACCTTGAAAGAGCTAAATATAGAAGAGATTGATTTAGTATACGTCAATCTTTATCCTTTTTTGGAAGTTTCAAAAAAAGAGGATGTTGAATTAGATCAACTAGTAGAGTTTATCGATATAGGTGGACCTACTATGATAAGATCGGCTGCTAAGAATTTTAAGAATGTTGTAGTTATAGTAGATGAAGAGGACTTGGATGCGGTAATTGACCAATTAAAAAAAGAAAAGGAAATTGACGAAGATTACAGATTGTATCTGGCTTCAAAGGCTTTCAATTTGACGTCTTTTTATGATACATGTATAAGTAATTATCTAGGAAAGTTAACCCAAAATGAATACCAAAAATATTTAACTGTTCCATTTGAAAAGAATTACGAGATGAGATATGGGGAAAATCCTCATCAAAGTGCGATTTTCTATAAAAATCCTATGAATAGTGGTGCTATGACTTCGTTTGAACAGTTGAACGGTAAAGAGTTGTCTTTTAACAATTTAAGAGATGCAGACGCTGCATGGAAGACAGTAAATGAGTTTGAAGAAACAGCTTGTTGTGCACTTAAGCATAGTACACCATGTGGGATTGCTCTGGGTGAAAATGTTTTGGAAGCTTATAGAAAGGCATATGAATGTGACCCCGTTTCCATATTTGGGGGAATTGTTGCTTTCAACAAAAAGGTAGATGTGGAAACGGCTATGGAGTTAAAAAAATTGTTCTTAGAGATTATTATGGCTCCCGATTATGAAGATGAAGCTGTAGAGATTTTAAGAAAAAAGAAAAATTTGAGAGTATTAAAAATGACCTCAAAGCCTACAGATAAATATGAATACGTCTCTGTTGATGGAGGAATACTCGTTCAGGAAGTTGATAAAGGTTTGATCAACGAGTTCAAAGTTGTAACAAAGAAAGATGTTCCTGAAGAACTGAAAGATGAACTTTTATTTGCTTGGAAAGCTGTCAAAATGGTTAAATCAAATTCTATTGTGGTATCAAAAAATAAAGCAACAACAGGTATTGGTACTGGTCAGCCAAACAGAATTTGGGCGGCTACTGAAGCCTTACAAAGAAGTGAAGGAAAGGGAGCGGATGTACTAGCGTCTGATGCTTTTTTTCCTTTCAGTGACGTTGTAGAAAAAGCTGCAGAATATGGAATAAAGGCGTTAATACAACCCGGAGGTTCTATAAGAGACAAAGATTCAATAGAAGCTTGTGATAAATATGGAATAGCTATGGTATTTACAGGGATGAGGCACTTCAAGCATATGTAACTTATAATTATAATATTTAATCATCTTGAAAAACATCGCCTTTTATGTTATCATTATGTTATATTATAATTCAAATATATGAGGCGATGTTAATGTGAATATAAAATATAAATCATTGTTGCTATTTTTAATTACGTTTTTTTCTTTTTGGCATTTAAATTTAGATTTTTCTAACATCGTTTTTTTAGATACTTTAATGGTTATACTTCTAACAGCTATTTCTGATAACATAAGAGTTTATTTAAACAAAAAAAATAGATTAGTATCCAATACTGTTGGGTTTATTTATGCTTTTATTTTAGGTCCTGAATATCTTTTAATATCTTCTATAATTATATTATTCAGTAGAACCAAGCATCCTGAAATTGGTAGAAAGATATATAGGACATTAATCTTTTCTGCTAGTTATTCTTTAGCGGCAGTGTTTTCATATGGTTATAATCCACTATTGTCTATCTTCTTATTTTTAACCTTTTCAAAAATTATTAACAGTATCTTTGTAGAAGGGTTTAAAGAATTTGAATTAAAAATATTTCTTTATGAGTATTTTTACTTTTTAAGCCTTCTGCCGTTAACTTATTTATATACACTGACGATAGATTTTGGATTTAAATATACGATTATTTCTTTAAATGTATTGATCCTAATACTTTTTTATCTTATGATAAAACTTGAGACAGATAAAAGCGATGAGAAGTTAAGAAATATAAGAATTGGAAAGTTAAATAGAGTTATTGGAACTCTAAGTAATATTATAAGAGACCTTTCATTGAAAGTACCTGGTGAAAAGGTACTAGATCATATCGCAGAAATCTTTAATACAAGTTTGGGTTATGAATATGTTCTAATTAGTCTCTTTGATTACAGAAAAAATGAAGTAATTAGAGTTACTCAAAGAGGGATCGATCAAGAAAAGTATGAGATGATTAAAAATACATTTACTCCTATATCTGAAGTTATGAAATTCATCGAAGAAAAATATCAGTATGGAGATACATTCTTCATCCCAAATGCTGATAAAATAAATGAAGCTTACACTTTCCAGCCTAGAGATGTAGTGAACGTTGATTATTTGAGTGAAAATCAAAACTTATGGGATCCCAATGATTTACTTTTACTTATCTTAAGAGATGAAAGAGAAAATATGGTAGGTTATATTTCTTTGGATTCTCCAGAAAGTGGATTAAGACCATCTAAAGAAGAGTTGGATATCTTAACAGTATTTGCAAGGTTGGTTTCACTTGCTTTGGAACATTCTCAGAAATTTTTGGAAATTAAAGATCAATCTGAAAGGGACATTTTAACAGGTTTATACAATCATTCTAAATTATTTTCTGATTTAATGAGTTATGAACACAACAAAGACAAGATTTTCCTCGTATTTATAGATTTGGACGACTTTAAAAATATTAACGATAGATATGGACATAAATATGGAGATGAAATTTTAAAGAGGTTTTCTCAAATCTTATTGCAAAGTCTGAGAGGGAATGACAAGGTTTATAGATATGGAGGAGATGAATTTGTTATTATCTTGGAGAATATAACAAAAGAAAATGTCGTTAAAGTAATCAACTGGATTTACGATGATCTAGAAAAAAATAATTTGGGAATAACATTTAGTGCAGGAGTATCTTTTACAGATGAAAGTCCGGAAAACTACAAGCATATTGTAGAAATTGCAGATGAAAAAATGTATCAATCAAAAAAAAGTGGGAAAGGACAGATTATTGAGTAAAGTTTAATTTATAAGATTGATTACCCGGGGAGGTAAGACTTGCATGAAGTTTTTAGTTGTTGGTAAAGGAGCTAGAGAACACGCAATTGCCTGGAAGTTAGCCCAAAATAATAAAATTGACAAAATTTTTGTAATTCCTGGAAATGATGGTATAACCAAAGAGGAAAAATGTGAAACTTTAGATATACGAAGTATCGATGAAATACTTAAATTTGCTAAAAAAGAAGACATAAATTTAACGTTTGTAGGTTCAGAGGAATATCTTGCACAAGGTATTGTGGATAAGTTTAATGAAACAAATCTTAAAATAATTGGTCCAAATAAGTATTCGACTCAATTAGAAAGTAGTAAAGTGTTTGCTAAGAATTTTATGAAAAAATATAATGTGCAAACAGCTGATTATCAATCTTTTGAAGAACTTAATTTAGCAATTGAATACATTAATAAAACTGAACACCCTTTGGTAATAAAAGCTGATGGATTAGCAGCTGGTAAAGGTGTTTATATAAGTGAAAGTGTGGAAGAGTCAGAAGAAGCTATAAAAGAACTTATGAAGAGTAAACAATTCAAAGAAGCAGGGAAAAGAATTGTTATAGAAAAGTATTTAGAAGGATTTGAAGCATCTCTATTTTTTCTTTTAGATGGAAAAAATTATCAGTTTCTAACTGTTTCAAAAGATCATAAAAAGTTATTAGAAGGAGACTCTGGTCCAAACACCGGAGGAATGGGTGCGATTACTCCTCATCCTGAAGTTGATGAGAATTTATTAAAATCAATTGAAAAGAAGATAATTAAACCAACGATTACTGGATTAAAAAAAGAAAATTTGTTTTATAAAGGTATACTATATATTGGTTTAATGATAGAAGAAAATGAACCATATGTTTTGGAATACAACGTTAGGTTGGGTGATCCGGAAACTCAATCTATTCTTTATTTACTGAAAAGTGATTTCTTTCAAATATTAAAGGATATATATGAAGGAGAATTAAATCAAACCAAAATAGAATTTTATAATGGATATTCTGTATGTTTAGTTCTTAGCAGCGAGGGTTATCCTTACTCTTATACTACAGGGGAGAAAATTTTAATTGGAGAAAGTTGTACATCCAAAATTTTCTATGCGGGTGTAGAGAAAGAAAAAGAAAACAATTATTTAGTAACTAATGGTGGAAGAGTTCTTTCGTTAGTTAGCAGAGCAAAAACCATAGATGAGGCAAGAAACAAGGTATATAAAGATGCGGGAAAAGTATTTTTCAGTTCAAAATATTATCGAAAAGATATATAAAAAGATATTTCAACCACTTTTATTTATCCTGTGGCGAGCTATAGATTCTTCAACTTTTAAATATCCGTTTTTCATTGCCTTTTTACTTGACTGAACCGTTAACTGGTTTTCTTTTAGGCTTTCGATTTTATTGGTTATTATTTGGGATCTTTCTTTGTCTTTCTTTAGAATTTTGTCTGCCATATTTTTTACAGAAGGATTATCTTTAAATTGTTCTAGTTTTTTTAATATTTCATATCTTTTTTCTAGGGATTTTGAGAAAATATCAAAATCCCCTTTTTTTAATGATTCATCTAAAGACTCTTCGATTTTTAAAATCTGTTTTAAATATTCTTCTATTTCTAAGTTTGTATCAGACATATATAATTCTCCTTTTTTTGTTGAGATTATAACATATTTTCGAAAAATGTTAATATTTCGATTTAATAGAAATTAAGGATGATTAGAGATAATTATCTCTAATTATTTCTTTTTTTCTTTAGTTTCTTGTATAATATATAAGGTATAAGAGATTCAAATTGTTTTGTTAGAAAGGGAGAATCTATTATGGAAACTATTGTTGTTGAAATTGATCCATTGAATATTGAAGAAAGTAAAATTAAAGAGGCAGCCAATGCCATTAAAGAAGATAAAACTGTAGTATTTCCAACAGAAACAGTATATGGTTTAGGGGCAAACGGATTATCTGAAAACGCAGTAAAAAAAATCTTTGATGCAAAAGGTAGACCATATGATAATCCTTTGATATTACATGTAGCTGATGTTAGATCTTTTTTAGAATACACCTATATTTCTTATACTCTTTTAGAAAAAGTAGAAAGATTGTTACCAGGACCCGTTACTTTTGTTTTGAAAAAAAAGGAGATCGTTCCTAATATTGTTACTGCTGGAAAGGATACAGTTGCTGTTAGGATGCCTGCTCATCCAGTTGCCTTAAAATTAATTAAATTTGCCGGTGTTCCAATTGCAGCTCCTAGTGCTAATATCTCTGGTAAACCAAGTCCTACATTGTCAGAACATGTTTTGAAAGATATGTACGGAAAAGTTGATTATATTATCATTGGTGGTTTGGTTCAATTTGGAATAGAATCAACTGTTATTGATTTAACGCAGGGAAAAGTTCCAATAATTTTAAGACCTGGTCCTATACCTCCTGAAAAGTTAAAAGAGATCTTTGGAGATATTTTTATACCTGAATTTGCTTATGGGCGTACTGAAGCGGATTATGTCAAATCGCCTGGAATGAAATATAGACATTACGCTCCAAATACCCCGCTTATATTAGTAGAACAAAGTCACTTTGATTTAATGATTAACAAAGTTTTAGAAGAATCAAAAAATTATCACAATCCCATAATTTTGTGTTTAAAAGAGCATGCTAACTATTTTAAAAAATATGGAGTAAATTTTGATATAATTGGAAGTGAGGAAAATTATTATGAATTTGCTGTTAAACTCTTTGAAATGTTAAGAAAATACGATGAAAAGGTTGATGCTATGATAGTAGAAGGTATAGAGGATCGGGGTATTGGAATAGCTGTGATGAACAGATTAAGAAAAGCTGCTTGTAAGATTTTATAAAAGGGGATGGTAGATATAGAGCTGCTTTTTGATGTTGGAAATTCAAACACCATGATTGGATTATATAAAGATGGTGATTATATAACTTGGAGATTAGGGCCAAGTAGTTTTGAAACTGAAGATTCATTATTTGTACAAATATTAACCTTGTTAAATCGTTTTAATATAAGTATAGAAGAAATTAATTCATGTGGCGTATCATCTGTTGTTCCCAACGTTAATTTTATTTTGGAACAAATGATAAAAAAGTATTTCAATATGAAACCAGTTTTTGTTTCAACAATACATAAAATTGATAACATCGCTTATTTGGTAGATTATCCTAAAGAAATCGGGGCTGATAGGTTATGTAATGTTATAGGAAGTAAAGTTGAGTATGGTGACGACGTTATATCAATTGATTTTGGAACTGCTATAACTATTGATGTTTTAGAAAACGGAAACTTTGTTGGCGGAGCCATAGTTCCAGGTTTTAAAACAGCAATTGGAGCATTATTTTCTAAAACAGCTCAACTACCAAAAGTAGAATTTTATATACCTGATTATCATCTCGGTAAAAATACGATTGATAATATACAGATTGGAGTAATAAAAACGATATTTTACGGTATCGAAAGGTTAGTAGAAGAGATAAAGAAGGAAAGAAAAAAAGATTTTATCATTGTAACGACTGGTGGAGATATGGGGTTCTTTTCAAAAGAAATTTCTTTATTTTCAAACTACGATCCTTATCTTACTCTAAAAGGCATTCATTATTACATGAAAGAGGTAAATAATTACTAATTGGAGGTTTAGCTTTGAACTTTTTAGTAGTTAACCCTTGGATATATGATTTTGCAGCTTATGATTTTTGGCTTAAACCTTTAGGATTGTTGTATATTAGTGAGATACTAAAGCATTTTGGACATGAAGTGACATTTATAGATTTATTGAATAGATATGATAAGGATTTAAAGGATTTTATTCTTCCAAAAGATAGAAAATTTGGTACAGGAAAGTTCTACAATGAAGAAGTGGAAAAACCAGATATTTTAAAAAATATACCTAGAAAATTTAAAAGGTACGGTACCCCGCCTGAATTATTTGAAAAAAAATTAGAAAAAATAAAAAATAAAAAAAATATTGATAGTATATTTGTGGGAATTACTCTAACTTATTGGTACTATGGTGGTTTGGAAACGGTTAGGATTCTTCGAAGATACTTCCCTTCAACTCCAATTATATTAGGAGGAATTTATTCTACTTTATATGAAGAACACGCTCAAAAAACCTTTTCAAATCTCGGGGTAACAATTTGCCCTGGTGCTGGTTTAAACCCTGTTTTAAAATCTTTTAATACTTTAGGGTTAGATACAAGTAAATTGAGTGAATTTAATTGGTTTGATGAATTAGAGTTATCATATGATTTTTATGAGTCTTATCTTTCTTATATTGTTTTAATATCTTCCATTGGTTGTCCTTTTCATTGTACTTATTGCGTTACTCCTAAAATGTGGAAATTTCAGTACAGGGATATAGATAAAATAATTAATAATATAGAAAATCTTCTAATAAAAAGACCATATTTAAAAGATATAGTTTTTTTCGATGATGCCTTTCTATTAAGAAAAGACATTTCAGAGTTTTTAGAAGCATTATCCTACTTTCGGGTAAGATATCACCTTCCAAATGGTATACATACAAGAAGAGTAAATGAAGAAGTTGCGTTTCTTTTAAAAAAAGCAAATTTTAAAACCATTAAACTTGGGTATGAAAGCTATGATTTTAACGTTCAAAAAGAAACAGGTTTTAAAGTAACAAATAAAGATCTAATACTTGCTGTTAACAATTTAAAAAAAGTAGGATTCAATATGGAAGATGTATCTGCTTATATATTAACAAACTTGCCAAATCAAAAAATCGAAGATATAAAACAAGCTATTGACTTTTGTTATTCACTTGGTATTAGCGTAAATTTAAACGAATTCACACCAATTCCAGGGACACCAGATTATAATAAATTAGTTAATCATGGATACTTAGATTTATACACCGATCCTCTTTTGCTTAACAATACTATCCTTCCTTTCTGGTCGAATTTTGGTCTTTCTAACGACAAATTAGATAAATTAAAAAAATATAAAAAATTAAAATATTCCAATTAAACGTAATTATTGTTAATTATAATCAATTATGAATGATTATGAGTGATTATAACCTAAAATCTCTAATTTTCTTTATTTGACAATTTAGCATAATATGACTATAATTATAGTCAAGGGGTATCAAAATGGATTTGAAGGATTATTCATTTTATAGTTTGGCTGATGCAAAAGCAAGATTTTCTCAAGTTGTTGATGAAATAGAAGAGGAAAATAAAAATATTATTATTACAAAAAATGGAGTCCCTAAAGCTGTAATGATGAACTATGAGAAGTTTATAAAATTGATAGATTTTATAGATGAAATTAGGGATCTTTCACTTTTTGAAATAGAAGATGTTGAGGAGTATAAGCGTATTAAAAAATTTTTTGATTACTTTGAAGATTGATAGAAGATTGTAATTCTTTTAAAATTCAAAATTAAATGGAGGTGTGTTTTAATGGCTCAAGTTTTATTAGAAAAGGTGAATAAGGTTTATCCCAATGGGTTTCATGCGGTAAAAGATGTAGAATTCAACATAGAAGATAAAGAATTCTTAGTTTTATTAGGTCCATCTGGATGTGGAAAGACTACAACCCTGAGGATGATTGCCGGATTAGAAGATATTACGGAAGGTACAATAAAGATTGACACGAAAGTTGTTAATGATGTTGAACCAAAAGACAGAGATATTGCTATGGTTTTTCAGAACTATGCTTTGTATCCTCATATGACAGTTTATGATAATATGGCTTTTGGGTTGAAATTGAGAAAAACTCCAAAAGACGAAATAGAAAAAAAGGTTAGAGATGCATCCAAGATTCTTGGTATAGAACATTTGTTAGACAGGAAACCAAAACAATTATCAGGTGGACAAAGACAGAGAGTTGCATTGGGAAGAGCAATAGTTAGAGATCCAAAAGTCTTCTTGTTTGACGAACCTCTTTCTAACTTAGATGCTAAATTAAGGGTTCAAATGAGGGCTGAGCTTAAAAAGTTGCAAAAAAGATTGGAAGCAACAGTAGCATACGTTACACATGACCAGGTAGAAGCTATGACTATGGCAGATAAGATAGTTATTATGAACGAAGGATATATTCAACAAGTAGGAGGACCTTTTGAAGTTTATAATAATCCTGCTAATATCTTTGTTGCTGGTTTCATTGGAACGCCACCTATGAATTTCTTAAATGTAAAAGTGATACGAGATAATGGTATTGAGGATATTTATGATAAGAATCTTTTTGAAGATGCTAAGGAAACAAATACTCTAGAAAGTGTAGTAGACGTTGTCGAACCATTAGGGAGTGAAACTTTGCTTCATCTTACAGTAGGAAACCAGTCTATCACCGCTAAAGTTAGTCCGCAAACTACCGCAGAAGCCGGTAAAAATTTTAAAGTAGCTTTAGATATGAAAATGTGTCACGCTTTTGATAAGGAAACTGAAAAAGCTATATTTTAGTCTTAAAAAAAGAATCCCATTGTGGTAATTAGCCACAATGGGTTTTCTCTAACATAAAACATAAAAGATATTATATTGTTCACTGGGGGGATTTTGTTGGTTATTAAGATGGTATTTGGTTCAGTTGAGAGAGAAAGGATTGAACTACCTGTTCATTATAACAGACCTCTTCAAGGACTTTTTTATAATTTAATGTCTGATACAATGCCAAGCTATCATGATTTAGGAACAAGATCCGAAGATAAAAGATTAAAATTGTTTACTTTTTCAAGAATATATCCATATAATTCTTTTAAAGTAGAGAATAAGAAAATGATATTTAAAGGTTTGTTTAGCATTTATTTTGCTTCACCAATTGAAGAGCTTGCTAATGCTGTTCTAAAAGCAATTAAAGATCAAAACACAGTAAGAATAGAAAAAAATTATTTTACTTTAGTGAAGTATGAAGTTATTGAAAATGAAATAGAAGAGGAAATATTAGTTAAAACATTATCTCCTATTACAGCTTATTCAACAATAATATTACCTAATGGAAGCAGATATACTCATTATTTTTCCCCTTATTCTACTGATTTTAAAAAATTGATCGAAGAAAATTTGAAAAGAAAAGCCTCTGCTCTAAATATTGATACTGAAGGTAAAATGTTTCATATAGAACCGTACGGAGTTACTGAGAAAAATGAAAAATTACTTTTTTATAAAGATATTATAATAAAAGGTTGGACTGGATATTTTGTGTTAAAGGGTGAACCTGAATTGATATTTCTAGCTCTTAATTCTGGTTTAGGTGCAAAAAATGCTCAGGGATTTGGAATGGTTTTATCAGTAGAAAAAAATTATGTAATAGGAAGTAAAGTATTACAATTTTCTGAGAAAGGTTAAAATATATAGTATAGCCTAACAATAATTCTCGGGGGTGTAAGTGTGTCTAAAAAAAAATGTAATATATGCACAATCAGGTGGAGTAACAAGTGTAATAAATGCTTCTGCATATGGACTTATACATACTGCATTAGAAGATAAGAATATTGGAAATGTTTATGTTGGTATAAACGGAATAACTGGTGTTTTGGATGGAAAACTTTTTGATCTTACCAAAGAGTCTCCTGAACGAATTAATAACTTAAAAAATACTCCGGGTAGTGCATTCGGAACATGTAGACACAGATTAAAAGAAGGTGATGAACAAGGATTTAAATTATTGTTTGAAACCTTTGAAAAATATGGAATTGGTTATTTTTTCTATAACGGCGGAAACGATTCTATGGATACTGCTTATAAAGTAGATAACTATGCCAAAAGTATTGGTTACGATTTAAACGTTATAGGAATTCCTAAGACAATCGATAATGATTTATATGGAACCGATCATTCACCGGGTTATGGATCAGCTGCAAAATACTTAGCGGTTTCTATGTTAGAAGCGAGCATCGACACAAGAAGTATGAGCAGAGATTCAACTAAAGTATTCATAATGGAAACAATGGGGAGACATGCTGGTTGGTTGGCAGCAGCAACTTCCTTAGCCAAATTGAATGGTGATTATGGTCCACATATCATACTCCTTCCGGAAAGAGTTTTTGAGGAAGATAATTTTGTTCAGAAGGTGGAAAATGAAGTTAAGAAAAATGGATACTGTACAATCGCCGTTTCTGAAGGCATTAAATATAAAAGCGGGGCTTTTGTTTCAGATATGGGATACACCGATAGTTTTGGAAATAGACAGTTAGGAGATGTTGGTAGAGTTGTTGCAAATATTGTGTTAACTAGACTTGGTTTGAAAGTTCACGTGTGTATTCCAGATTATCTCCAAAGAAGTGGCGGTCATATTGTTAGTAAAACAGATAAAGAAGAAGCTATAAAAGTTGGAGAGAAAGCTTTTGAATATGCAAAAAATGGATTAAGCGGATATATGGTTACAATTAACAGAGTAAGTAATGATCCTTACAAAGTAGAATATGGAAAAGTTCCACTATTTGAAGTAGCTAACAACACAAAATATTTACCTGAAGAATTCATAGATGATGAAGGTTATAATATGAGCAATAATTTTATTGATTACGCAAAACCTTTAATTACAGGAGAAAGTTATCCTGAGTATAATAACGGTATTCCAAATTACGTAACATTTCCTATTGAATAACAATACGTGATTATCTTTATTAAAAAGTCGGGCAATAATGCCCGACTATCTTATTTCTTAAGGTTGTTACATTTTTATCTCTTTTGGGTCTATTGGTGGATTTTCTTCTAATTCCTTTAGAACAATTTCTATAGCTTTATCTAGTTGTGGATCTTTCCCTTCTTTGTAATCTTTTGGAGTTATATCAATTTCAATATCTGGATCCGTTCCATAATTTTCAACATTCCAACCAACATCTTTAAACCAAAAAGCCATCTCTGGTTGAGTTGTGATGGTATTGTCTACTAAGGGATTTCTAGGCCATATTCCTACAACGCCTCCCCAGGTTCTTTTTCCTATTAATTTTCCGAGTTTCAGCAATTTAAAAGAGTGGCTGAATATATCTCCATCTGAACCAGCAAATTCATTGGTAATAGCTACCATGGGTCCTTTAACAGAATCATTTTGGTAAGTTTCTTCGACCATATATGGTGAAAAATCGAATCCTATAAACTTTCTATTCAATTTTTCTAAAATTAATGATGAGACAAATCCTCCACTATTTACTCTAACATCAATTATTAAGGCATCATGTTGAACTTCACTTAGAAAATTCCTATGAAATTCAGCAAATCCTTCAAATCCCATATCTGGAATATGAACGTAACCAACCTTGTTACTTGTTTTATCATGAACATATTTTTTATTAGTTTCAACCCATTCTCTGTACCTTACGGGTGTTTCATCTTTTAATGTTTTGATTATAGATGTTTTCTTTTTTTCAAGGTTATCTCCATCAGTTACGATAATTTCGACGTTTTGATTATAATAATTAATTAACAACTCATTTGGTGTTTTTTCATTAAGGCTTTGACCGTTTATAGAAAGGATATAATCTCCTTCTTTAATATTTGCACCAGGTTCTAACAATGGAGGTTTATTTGATTCGTCCCATATATCTCCCTTAACTATGTGAGATATTTTATATAAATTTTTTACTTCGTCGAATATGAGATCTGCTCCTAAATAACCAATTTTGTAAACAGGTTTAGGTTTGTAATCTCCGCCAAATTCATATGCATGAGAAGATTTTAATTCTCCCTGCATTTCCCAAATGAGATCTGAAAACTCATTTCTAGAAGCAATTCTTTCTACTAATGGGTAATATCTTTTTAAGATCTCATCCCAATTAATTTCTTTTAGTTTTTCTTTATTCCAAAAATAGAATTTTTGTAATCTCCATGCTTCGCATATCATTTGCTTCCATTCAGCTAAAGGATCAACCTCTAATTTTATTCTACTTAAATCTATCCAACCCGATTTTCTGGAATATTTTTTTGTTTCGTCTTTTTCATCTTCGGATGGAGGATTTGCAGTTGATAGTACCCTTAACTGTTCATCAATTCTAATTATAATTTTTTGAGTATCTTGGGTAATAATAAAGTCAGTTACACCATCCATGAAAGTCTTTTCTTCTTTATCTTTTAGATCATAATATTTCAGAGTATAATGAGCGGGTTTTGAAGATAACATATCTTCTTCATCGTCTAACTCTCCTTTGATGGGAGCTATCGTGTAAAAAACTTTATCTTTTGTAGCTTGTATGTCTATATATCTTTCTTCAGAAACGGGGAAAGGAATAATTCTTTGAGATATATTATCAAAATCGATTTCTATTTTTAAGTCTTCTTCTTTTTCATGTTCGCCAGATTGTTCATCAGATTTTTCTTCTTCCCCTTTCTCTCTAAAACGTTCATCAAAAGGAGAAAAGACGTCTTTTCTTAAGGTTATTAAATAAGGTTTCATTCCTTTTGTAAAACTTATATTGAACTGTAGATTATCTGATACAGGGTTGAATATTCTATAAGATAAAAAGTAAAGATAATCACCGTTAGGATCAAAAATAGGGTTGATATCCATAAGAATTGGATCAGTTACTTGTTGACTTTTATCTTTATTTATATCGTAAATAAAAATAGCGGTTTGTTTTTTATTTATATTTTTTGAATAAGCTATCCAGTTACCATCTGGAGAGAAAGAAAATCCAATTATTGGTCCCATAGAATTTTTGTCGATTTCTATCTTTGATTTGTTTTTTAAATCTATCAATATAAGCTCATTTCTTTGGTTGGTTAATAAAATGGATTCTTCTTTAGGTGAAGGAATTATTTCAACAACTCGGCCTAAATCATTTTCATCTATTTTGGAAAGAAGATTATTTTTTAGGTCATAGATTTCTAAATGTTCTTTGTTTTCTTCATCGCTAACGGTTACGATTTTTTCTTCTTTTATATTCAAATAGGTTGAAAGTCTGTATCTAATACCGTGTTTTTTGCCAATTTGTTTTACAGCTCCAAACCAGTTTTCAAAATAAAAACTTTTTCCTCTGTGAGTAGTTAAAAGCTTTTCACCGTTTTTATTTGAAGAAAAGGTTTCAAAATAATGTTCAGCATCTACGAATTTTCTATTTCTTTGTGGCAGGGTGCTATAATACTGAATCTCAATTTTTTTTGTTTCATCTTTTGATACATCTAATAAATAAATATCTGCTCCGGCATGATAAGAAATATAATTCCCGTCAGTTTTAGCGTTGCGAACATAAAATTCTGTATGATTAGTATGCTTTTTGAGATCTTTCCCATCTATCGTACAAGAATATATATTAGCAACATCTTCATGGTCTGATATAAAGTATATTCTGTCTTGTATCCACATTGGATTTGCTAAATTTGATTTGATATCAATCAATTTTTTAAATTCATAGTTGCCCTCTTTATCAATCAACAATTCTCCAGCCGTTCCACCTCTGTAATTCTTCCAACGAGCTGGTTCGCTAGTTTTTCTTCCCAGCACCACTCCTTTTTCTTTCCCAAAGTCTATCTCTGTCGATATTCCATAATCAAGTTGCTTAATTTTTCTCTTATCTTTTATATCTACTTCCCATATTGCAGTTATTCTAGAAAAAGGTTGTTTGTAATTTGAGGAAAAAATTATATTCTCATCTTTCCATCCTAAGACTTTGCTATTAGTTCCAAAAAAGGTTAATCTCTTTGGAACACCTCCAGTCGAAGGTATTAAATAAACATCAGGAACTCCCTCATCTCTCCCTGTAAATGCTATCCACTTCCCGTCTTTAGAAAAAGAAAGATCTGAAATTTCTCCGGCGTTGGTTGTTAGTCTTCTTGCGATTCCTCCTTGAGTTGAAACTATCCAAATGTCATCTTCAGCAACAAAAGCAATACTATCTTTAAAAACTGTAGGATAACGATAATACCCATTGAAACATTCACTCATTTAAAGCTCCCCCTTTATATTTTGATGATTAATTACACTGGTTCTAAATTAAAGATTTTCATATAAGAATTGTATTAAATCATTTTCAAAATCTTTTGCCTTATAGACATTAAATGGGAAGTTATTTTCCATCAAAGTGAATAAGTAATAATTCCCATCAGTGCTTTTGAATATTCCACTAATTGCGGAATCATAATATAAAGATCCTGTTTTACCCCATATGCCGAAATTAAATCTGTTTTTTAATGTGCTTTCTTCGTCAGGAGATGCTAAAAGATCTAAAAACTCTGTTCCATATTTAGAGTATAAATAATAAAGAATATCATTTATCAACTTTGGAGAGAACATGTTATACATTGATAAACCACAACCATCTTTTAAAACATAGCTTTCTGGTTTGTAACCAAGTGTTTCCTCTATTACCTGTTTAAAATATTTTTCAGAATCTTCGATAGTTCCTTTTCCGTAAATCGCACCTAAGTTTCTAAAAAGCTGCTCTGCTATTTGATTATCACTTTTTTTTAACATTTGTTGGATTATTTCCATGAGTGGAGGAGAATAGTGGGTGTAAAGGAGATTAGCGTTTGGTGGAACTACATCATAGATAATATCTCCATAGAAATCGACTCCTATTTCCGAGAGTATTAAAGTAGTCAAAAAACTTATGTAATCTTTTATTTCATTGTTTGTTTTATATTTAAACGATTCATGACTTTGTTGCCAAATATTTAATGAGGCAATCTGTGGTTGTGGATCATCCCACATCCAACCTCTCCCAAAACCTTCTTCTTTTAAATAAGAATAATCAAAAATGATATCTCCATAAATTTTTTCAATCCCCCTATCTACAGTCGCTCGTTTCAAAATTTCTTTGTATTGATCATTTTTTAAAACAGGATCTCCGAACCCTTTTATATAAAGATTTCCTCGAAAATTTGTATTTATTTCACCAGTTTTGTATATCTTTGTTTCAAATTTATAATTGTCTCCTAAGCTTTCTAATGAAACCATAGCGGTAATCAATTTGGTTAAAGATGCAGGTATGAATAATTTTTCTGAATTATATTCAAATAGAACGGTATTACTATTAAGATTTCTCAACTCAAATCCGACAAATCCATTAAACTCATTTAATTTAGAAAGAATTTCTATAGAAATTGTTGAATCTAGTGTGGGTTCTTGAGGAATATCTTCAGTATAGGAGGGTTTATAAGATTCAATTGGTTCTCTGATTATATCAGTCGTAGGAGGTATAGTTTGGATTTTTTCTAACGCTTCTTCATCTCTTATTAAGGGAGTTCTAGAAGATATTGGGGCTGATAAAACATTTGTACAAAATAGTAATATAAAAAAGAATAAAAAAACTTTTGAAAAGTTCTTTTTATTAGAAATATTATGCTTGATATATATCACTCCTTTTGTAAATTAGAATTATAAGATAATGCCGATTGAATAAGTTTTGTGTAATTATTCAAAACTTCCTTAAAATCATGATCTTTTAACATCAATCCCATACCTTTTGTTATCGAAGTTAAAAATTCAAGTATATATTCAGCTTGAACATCTTTTCTGATCTCTCCCAAAGATTGAAACTCTTTTATTTTTTCGACGATCACTTTCCCGAATCTCTGGTAATAATAATAGTTTATTATTCCTGAAATTCGTCTATTTTGGAAAATATCTTCTATAGGGTACTCTTTCAAAAGTTCTTTTACGTCAAAGTTTAAATGTGAAATGAAATCTAAGACCTCTCTAAAAGATTTAAAATCATCAACATACTTTTTAAAAGGGACATAAAACTCATCTAAAATACTTTGAATCACTACTATAATAAAATCATCTTTTTTCCCAAATTTTTTGTAAACAGTAGATTTACTTAGATTAGCATCAGAAATTACCTTTTCATAATTAAAATTAGTTAAACCCTTATTTAGAAGTTCCGCTTTTGACAAATCCAAAAGTTTTGTAATTTTAAACTGGGTGTTTCTAGTTACTTTGTGCCTTTGTTTAACCATTTTATTTCTCTCCATTTTTCATAATGATTATGCTTTATATAATCATTATGTAGTTGTATTATCGATCATACACAATTATATATTATTTACTTAATATAGCTTTTTATATACTTGACTATTTTATTAAACATCATATAATACATATACATTATATAATACATATACATTATATAATTCCTATTTTTCTTATAACCGATTATTTTTTTATTCATGATTTATAAAAAAACGCTTCTTTATAGCAGGCCCTATAATGAATTTTACTGGAATGGAATGAAATAATTTATATCTAAAATAATAACTCTCATCTCAGGGGCTATAAAAAAGAGGTTGTCTAAAAAGCCGATTTATACTATATTTAAAGGGATATTTTTTAAACTATTTATCTTTATTCTTGATATATGTCGGAAAACCTAAGTTTTCCGACAATATTTTCTCATCTTTCATCTTTTTCGATAGTATTTATATATATTTTTTCTTAGAAAAATTTTCTTCGATTTTTTAATAATTTAACCATATTAAAATTTCTAAATTTTCTATCTTAGTACGATTCATTGAGTACAGAAAGTATAATTAGAAATTTTTCAAAGAACCAACCAAAAATATCGATTTTTTATAATGCATATTAATTTGTCTTATTATATAATTATTATATAAAAATATAAAATTTATAAACTATATTATATAAAATATGTATGCAAAGAAAATATCATTATAAACATAGCAAGATACAATATAAATAAAAATATACAATGCATAATTCACATTTCTTTTTTCGAATATAATTACCGAAAATTAAGAATCTAAATTTTCAATAAAATACTTATGCAACTTTACCTTTAATTCAAAGCCGAGATCTCTAAGAACTTTATCTAGCGCTTTTAAAGTTAGGTAGAGTTTATCTTCATAACAATTTTCTCCCATATGACCTATTCTAAACACTTGATTTTTTAAAAAATCAAACGCTCCACCGATCATTATGTTATGTTCGCTAAGCATCTTATTATAAATATCTTTAAAAGAAGTCCCTTTAGGTAAAACTACGGTAGTTACTGTATTTGAAAAACCATCTTTTGGATACAATTCAAGCCCACCTGATAATAAACTTTTTCTTACTGCATTAGCTATCTTTTTATGACGTTCTACACGATCATTATCTTTGAGTAATCTTTCAACTGCAACACTAAAACCAAATATATCACTTATAGGAGGCGTATATGGGAACCATTTATCTTCGTACCAACTCTTCCAATTGGCAAGGTTCACATAGAATCCGGTAATTGGAGTTTTTCTATCTAAAATTATTTTCCAAGCCTTTTGACTAATACTTAAAAAAGTAATACCAGGAGGTGCAGACAAACATTTTTGTGAACCTCCCAAAAGAATATCTATATCCCATTTATCTGTCTCGATTTCTTCTCCCCCTATAGAAGAAACAGCATCTACTATCGAAAGAATACCGTATTTTTTTAATAAGGAGTTTATTTGTTCAATAGGATTAGTAATTCCTGAAGGAGTTTCACAATGTACAAAAGTTGCTAATTTAAAATCGTGATTTTTCTCTAAGAAATCTTCCAAAGTTTTCACATCAATTGCTTTTCTATAGTCAGAAGTAAAATATTCTACCTCTCCACCATACATCTTTAAAAAATCACCAAAACCCTTCCCAAAAATTCCGTTTTCTATACAAAGCACTTTATCACCTGATTCAACCAACGAAGCACATGCTGCTTCTAGTCCTAATATTCCTTCTCCAGAAAGTATTAAAACCTCGTTTTCCGTATTCAACAGTTGCTGCAGCTTTTCACATGTTTCTTTATAATATTCATAGAAGTTAAGATCCAAATCTGGATTTGTTATCTTTTGAGATAGAGCATCTCTCACCTCTTCACTTACATAAGTTGGCCCCGGCGTCATAATCATTGGAACAGTTGGAAACTTCAAATGCATCACTCCCAAATAAATATTAAGATATTACTATACTAAATATTTTATTATTAAAATAAAGTATTTTTTACTTCTGGAATTAGATTACTCTTCGAATTATTTTTTGGCGAATTTACTTTATTGCTAACCTGGTATAACTCTATCTCATCATCATCTTTTGCTCTAAGCAATCGTTTCAGATTATCAAAAGAATTCTTAGTATCTATCCATTTTTCTACTTCTTCTTTTTCTAGCATTACAGGCATCCTATCATGAATTTGAGAAATTTTTTCATTCGCATCTGTTGTAATTATAGTACACGTATACAGCTCATTATTGTTATCAATTTGCCAGGTATCGTATAATCCAGCAAAACAAAATAATCTTCCATCTTTTAATTTTATAAAATATGGAATTTTGCTATGCCCTTCTATTCTCCATTCATAAAAACCATTAGCCACTATTCCACATCTCTTTGAATTAACTAAATGTTTGAAACTTTTCTTGTCAGTTAAAGTTTCAGCCCTAGCATTTATCATCTTATAACCTATGTTTGTATCCTTTGACCAAGAAGGGACAAGGCCCCAACGGAACTTATCTAAAACAACCTTTTCTTCTTTTTCAAATACAACCAAAACTTCGTTTGAAGGTGCAATGTTGTAACTTGGCATGTATTCATCTATCAAAACAAGTTCAATACCAAAAGTCTGTATTATTTCTTCGAATGGTGAATAGGTAACAAATCTTCCACACACTAATTTCACAACCTTTAAACTAATATATTTCTTAATTATTCAAATTATATCATACAAAATCAAGAGTATTAGTAGGAATAGACAATACCGTTTTTTGGTTTTTAATAATATATTTTTAAATATTTTACATTAAAAAATATAAATTATGATATTATTATATGAGTATAATCGTATATAGTAATATAAAGGGGGTGAATATTCAATTAATGGAGGAACTTTTTAAGTCTCTTGGAGATGAAAATAGACTAAGAATTTTAAATTTATTGATGGAGCAGAAACTTTGTGTTTGTGAATTGGAAGTACTTCTTGAAATGACTCAATCTAATGTTTCTAGGCATTTAAGTAAGCTTAAAACCAATGGGGTTATTTCTTCTTCAAAAGATGCTCAATGGGTGTATTATAAGATAAACCCTGAATTTAAAAAAGAGAACGGTTTACTTTATGAGTATTTAAAAGAAAAATTTCAAGAAAATACTTTATATATTTCAGATATTGAGAGATACAAAAAGTACAAAAAACATAATATGAATTGTCGCTTGATTAAGAATGATAAAAAGAATGTACTAAAAATTCTGGCTCAGGAGGTACAAAATGGCGAAGAATAAAATTAACACAAATGAAGAATTGAAAATAGCTAATGAAATGGGGATCTTTGAACGTTATCTAACAGTTTGGGTTATACTCTGTATTATTGTAGGAATTATGATTGGAAATTGGATTCCTATTATACCTGAAACTCTTAGTAAATTTGAATATGCAAATGTTTCTATTCCCGTAGCGATATTAATATGGTTAATGATTTATCCTATGATGCTCAAAATTGATTTTTCAAGTATTGTAAACGCTACAAAAAAGCCTAAAGGAATGACAGTAACTACTATTACTAATTGGTTAATTAAACCTTTTACAATGTATTTGATCGCAACTTTTTTCTTCAAAATAGCTTTTAATGGTTTGATTTCTCCAAATTTAGCGGAAGAATATTTAGCAGGGGCAGTACTTTTAGGTGCGGCACCGTGCACAGCAATGGTTTTTGTTTGGAGCCATCTTACAAAAGGAGATCCAGCTTATACTTTAGTTCAAGTAGCAATTAACGATTTAATATTATTATTTGCTTATACTCCGATAGTTGCCTTATTATTAGGAATAAGTAATATAACCGTACCTTATGATACTTTGTTTTTATCTGTAGTATTATTTGTTGTTATTCCACTACTTTTGGGATATTTATCAAGGAAATATATAATTAAAAATAAGGGTAAAGAATATTTTGAAAATGTGTTCTTAAAAAAATTTGACAATACTACAATAATAGGACTACTACTCACATTGATTATCATATTTTCCTTTCAAGGTGAAACTATTTTAAATAATCCGATTCATATCGTACTTATTGCAATACCTTTGATTATACAAACATTTTTAATATTTTTTGTTGCTTACTTATGGGCAAAAGTGTGGAAGATAAAACACAGCATCGCAGCACCTGCAGCATGATCGGAGCAAGTAATTTTTTTGAGTTGGCGGTTGCTGTTGCTATTTCAATTTTCGGATTACAATCGGGAGCAACACTCGCTACTGTCGTGGGTGTATTAGTAGAAGTTCCAGTAATGCTGACTCTTGTAAAAATTGCTAATAAAACCAGATATTTGTTTCAAAAAAGTTGACTATAGTCTTATAAAAGAGGTATCAGATCGGTTCTATTCCCGTATAATGAAAGGAATCATCTTAAATTAACCTCTTGAAAGAGCTATACGTAATCACCCTTCATGGAAATTGGAAAAGAATCATAAGGAGTAAATCATGAAGTTGAAAATGGAAGATTATTATTTATAGTTAAGTAAAAAGTTCTTTTATTAATTGCTCTTTTGTAACCTTTAAATAATCAGCTATGTTATTTAAGATATTATTTAAGGTTCCTATCTTAAGAAATTTGTGATCAGGAATGGTTATTTTATGAGAATAACCCATGTAATTAGAGTTTAATCTTAAATGGCTACCCTTTTCTCTTTGAATCTCGTAACCGTACTTTACCAACAGCTTTGCTAATTCTATCCCTGAAATGTTTCTTGGAACTTTAGACATATGGAATAGTTTCTTCTTTGACAATATGAAGTCTTATAATATTTGGGATATCTTCTTCTCTATCAAAGTAGCATTTAATAGCGTTTTTGATGTTTTCTTTAAGTTCTTCCAAAGAATCAGCTTCTGTAAAAATCGATTCTCCCAAAGCTTTTGCATTGTAACCACCTTCAGGATCCTCTTCAACCAAGAATATTATTTCTTTGATTTTCAATATATTCATTCCTTTCTGTATTAACAATTTTCTATCTCATAGATATTTTATCACATACTAACTGAAATTATGGTCGAACGCTTTAACTATTTTTTATTTCTTTATCTATCATACACTTTTCTATATGATGAACAAGTGATTTTTTTATCATGCTTATTCAATTACCCCACAAGTTGATAACGGCTTCTTTATTCACTTCCCCGAAGAACGTTAAAATCAAAAAAATAGTCATACTTAAGATCGATAAAATCCAAAGAATAATATACGCCCATTGAAAGAAAATCATAAGAAAAGAAAAAAGGTAAAAGGGTATCATCACAAAACCTAACAATTTATTTAAGAATATATTTTGAAAAAGAGTTGAAATGCCTCCTTGTCTTTGCAATCCAAGAGAGCCAACAGGTGCAAGTATAGAAAGAATCAAAGACAAACTTAAATTCGTAAATTGGATTTCATAACTAAAAATATTTAGAATTATCCATGATATTATAGTACTGAATACAAGCAGAATAAATCCCACAATTGCTGAAAACATAATGTCCTTAAAAAAGAGTTTTTTTAGTGAATAATGGGTAGCAGCTATAGCTTCAAGCAATCCACTCATCATATCTCTTGCGTTTTCACACATACCAAAAATTAGAGTGATGTAAATTAAAGATACTAAAGGTAAAAATAACTCTAAGTAAGGAAAGTAGAATCCAAGGAAACTTATCAACACTATGATTATAATTGAAAATACTATTAAATTCTTTAGTTCTTTTTTTAAAAAGGTAAAATTTTTCCAAAATACAAAATCTATTTTTATCCTCATAGTCTTGTAAGAGCTACCTTTTCTTTATCTATTTTGTTCATTATTCCAAAGAAGATACTTATCAAAATCACAGAAATAATTAATATAGTTATTACCATCCATCTAAGCGAATAAGATAAAAATAATAAACTAAGACTCAAAAAGAGTACAGAAAATACGAATATTCCTCCATTGATAAGTGTAGCCACTGTTATATTCGGGAAAACCCAATAACAAGTTCCAACTAAACCTTCTATACTAAAAATAAAAGGTATGGTGATTGCAAAAATTATTAAATTAGTTATGTTAGGTATTACAATTTGATTATACATGAACCAGTAAATGATTGTTGAAAGAAAAAGAATTCCCCAACCAAATAAAATAGAAATAAGCGTTAATAAAATGGATTTTGTAAGGAGTATTTTTTTGACTGAAAAATATGTAGCAAGAATACTTTCTATGGATCTATCTGATATTTCCATAAAAAATATTTTGTTGTTTAAATTGAACCCCACAACTAAAGGAATCAACAAGATGATATTTGAAAAACTTTGCTGAAATTTGTCTATTGAGATTAAAGATGAAACCGCAATAAAAAGACCAATTATTATTGAAAAAATAAAAGATCCTTTTGACCTTTTTAGAATGGTCATATCTTTCCACATAACAGCGTTCATCTTTTTACCCCCTTCATTGCTATACTCACAAGATCTTTCCGCCTTTTTGGTTCGGATTTTACCAATTTGAGATAAAGATCTTCTAAGCTCTCCTCTTCTATCTTCATTTCTTGGACTTTTATCCCCATTTTAGACAATAATTCAAATACCTTTTCTGAGTCTTCTCCTTCAATGTAAATTTTGTTATCCTCAACTGTTATTTTCATCTTTTTACCCAATTCTTCTATCCATGGACCTATTTCTCTCACTTTTACAGCAATTCTTTTTCTACTAAAATCGCTTTTTATTTCGTCATACGGACCTTGTGTGATCATTTCACCATGATTAATGATCGCTATATTTGAGCATATCTTTTCAACTTCCTCGAGATCATGGGAAGTTAGAAATATCGTTTTTCCTTCATCTCTTTGAGCAAGGAGCATTTCTCTGATCAATGATCTTGCCTCTGGGTCCAACCCAAGAGTAGGTTCATCAAGAAATATTAACGATGGATCAGAAATTAGAGCTCTTGCAAGAGCTAATCTTCTACACATACCATGGGAATATGTTGCTACTTTTTTATCTCTTACTTCCCACAAACCTGCAAAAGTTAGAAGACTTTTAATTCTTTCTTTTCTTTCAACGATGCTTGCACTTTCGTGATATATCCTGTCAAAAAATTCCATATTTTCATATCCTGTTAGAATGTAAGAAACACCTATACTTTCAAGCATGAACCCTATCTTTTTTCTTTTTTCGTCGTATTTTTTTGATGTAACATCTATTCCAAATACTTTTATAGAACCAGTGGTTGGTTTTAAAATGTTTAAGATCAACCTTACCATAGTTGTTTTACCTGCTCCGTTGGGACCTAACAATCCAAAAGTTTCTCCTTCGTTAATCGAAAGGTTTATATTATTTAAAGCAGGTTCTTCTTTGCTTTTATATCTTTTACTCAAATTTTTTATTTCAACTGCATACATTAAATCCATCTCCCTTCTGATGGCATGTATTTGCATCTATTTTGCTACAAGTTCTTTCTTTTTTCCCAATCTTCATGAGGGGTGATTAAGCAAACTAGGGTAAACATTCGTATGTGTTATGATATAGATAACGTAGTGATCTAAGCACTTAGCCTAATCAACTAGAGCTCTTACAAGCGCCTACTTCAAAACTCATCAGCGTTTAAGTGGTGGGTGGTTAACTTTATAAATATTTTAGTTTTACATTTTTTTAGACCATATTTTCACTCATATCTTAAAGCTTCAACTGGACTCAATATTGACTTTATTTCCCCTCCAAAAAATTCTTATAAGCTTGAGAAAAAGTTGGTAAATATCTATCAAAGTTCTTTACTATCAGCCCTTCAACTACAACTTTTTTGTAAACATTTTTAGCTATATTTTCATCATCAGTCCAAATTTTTATTGTATTCTCTTCAACTATGATCTTTTGTGGCTCTTCAACATTATTCAATATCTCTTCTAATTTTTCTTTTTTCACCTTTTCCATCAACTCGATTACATAACAAGGTTCATTTTGTGCAACCTCTTGCAACCGTTGTGTTGTCCCTTCAAATATGATTTCACCTTTATTTATCATGATTATTCTATCACATAGGTTTTCAACAAGATAAGGATCATGAGTTGCTATTAACATTGATGTTCCTTTCTTTTTTAATTTTCTCATGTATTCTATTGTTTCTTCCTTTGAAGCTATGTCTAATCCATCTGTTGGTTCGTCCATTATCAGTAATTTTGGGGAATGTATAAGAATAGTCAAAAGTTTCGCTTTCTGTTTCATACCTTTTGAAAATGTACCTAATCTTTTTTCAAACACATCTTGTAAATCAAACATTTCTAAGAGCTCTTCTATAGTTGAATTATCTTCAACCTCATGGAGTGTTTTAAATAATTCAATATATTGTTTCAAGGTTAATTGTGGATACACATCAGCACCTTCAGGAAGGTAACCCATCTGTTCATAAATCTTTTCTCTTTCCTTCTTATTTAATGGATTGTATCCAAAAACTTGTATATCTCCATTCTTGGGATAGAGAATTCCCAACAGTACTCTAACAAGAGTTGTCTTACCAGCTCCATTTGGTCCCACCAAACCAACACTTTCGCCCTGATACGTACTTAAAGAGACGTTATTCAACACAAGTTTTTTATTATCATATGTAAAATCAACATTAATTGCATCAATATGTTTATCCACCTTTAATAACCTCCTCTATGCTACGAAATCTTTAATTTCTACGTTTCTTACAGATAAAAAGAAACATAATAGCGAATAAACTAACAAAATTGGAATTAAAAACTTAAGAAATATACCCGTATTGCTTATAATAAACAATAAAACAAACGACAAAATTGGAAGAACAAAAAGAAATATAATTAAAAGTATCTTTCTTAACAGATTCACTTTTGTAAAAATTATACCTAATGTAACTCCCAACGACGCAAAAATTATAGGAATTAACAATACGTATAACCACACAGAAATATTACCGTATTGCGCATACAAAGGTAAGGTTAACAATGTATATACAATCAAGTAGGTATAAGCGGTAACAATTCCAAGAAATACACCATTAATCCATTTAGAAAAGATATATTCAAATGGTTTGATCCCTGATGTTAATACCATTTCACCAACTTTAAATTGTTTATCTGTTAAAAGAAAACCAAAAGGAAACATTGAAGAAAACATCCCTCCCAATAAAAAAGCTATTCCTTGTAACGAAGATGAATAGGACGATTCTGAAACTTGTTTAAAACGATCGGGAAGTCCAAATAAGAAACCATAGCCTAAACCAAACATTAAAAAAAACATTAAAACCAATATCTTCGAGTATAACAAATCTGTTTTCACAATTGACATAACTTTCTTAAACATCAAATCATCCCCTTTACATAATAAAATCAGTGATTTCCACGTTTTTTATTGATAAAAATAACCACAGTATTGAATAAACAGTTAAAATCAGCCTCACCCCTTGCAGCTTTAAATCACTGAAATATACCTTATGAAAACAGCATCATCATATATTACTATAACAAGCACCTTTTTCATTTTTGACCTTCCACTTAATTTAAGATAAACACCCTTTCGCTATTTTTATCATACACTTTTCTATATGATAAACAAGCGATTTTTTTATCAGGTTCAAATATAGGTTGAAATGTATTTTCAGAGATTGGCTCAAAAAACCTTATGTAAACTTTAATTACGATGTTTTTTATCATTTTTTATACTCTGTTTTCGCTTTCCCTTTTTTGATGATAGTTATGATATAATCGATTAAAAAGGTAAAAGTGAATGAATATCGGCTCATTAACATTGGAATCAAAGTAAATATTATGTTATTTTTATATGACAATAATGGAACAAAAATAGATATTCATAAGGAGATAATTCAAATGCTTTTAAAATTAGTTATCAGGTTGTCAACTTACGGGCAGTTTGGAAGGCCATTGATGAATTATCTTGAATCAACTTCTTTAAATAATGAAACAAATGAGTACATAGAAATATTGAAATTATATTGGGATATCAATTATGATGAAGTCATCGAAAGAATAGAAAAAGACATTTCAAAACTACGAAAAGGTAGCTTGTATTATGTACTTTTATCTATTAAACTGTCAGCTTTGCACAGATTAAAAAGAGAGCAGGAAGTTAAAGATACATATGTTGAATTAAGACATAGCTTCGGAGATATTCCACAATATGTTAGAGGAG
>NZ_AUPM01000067.1 GCF_003265365.1 Petrotoga sp. 9PW.55.5.1
ATTCAGAATAAGTGAAATGAAANNAGAATNATATANNATACATAATAAAATAATAATATATATATATATATTATTTCAAAAAATTTTTTGCTTAGTTTTACTTCACACAAAAAATGTCTAAATTTTACAAAACAGACAAATATTTTGCGGATATTAATTATAGGGAAAGAAAAAATCTTACACAAAAAACTATGAGGTGATACCATGAACATTTACGAACTGCTAAACAACTTCTTTGAAGAAGATAAAACAAGCAAACTTTCTTCTTCTTCCACAAAGTTATATTTTTTCTTAATTTACCAAGCAAACAAACTATTTTGGGAAGGCCCATTGATACTTTCAATTAGACACTTATCGATTTCTCTAAAAGTTGACAAAAACACAGTAGTAAAATCCTTAAAAGAATTATACAAAAGAAAACTAATAACCTACTACCCATCAGAATACTTCCAAAAAGCTAATCATACTTCTATTTGGTTTCCACAACCCAGTTTAAAAACAAAAAATAATAAAGAGGTGAAAAAAGTTGCCAACCTATCAACAACCAAAAACAACAAATACACAAAATATTTCTAAGAACAAATGCCCTTGCACCAAAGCAAACAACTGCCCTACCAATGGAATAATTGAAAATATCTTTTGCAGCAAATACTCAAATTACTTAAAAGCCATCAGTTACTTCAACGATGTTGCACCAAAAATATATTCCAACGTTTCTTTTACAAATTTTAAAACAACCAGCTCAATCCTAGAAAAAGCACTCAATAAAATCATTCACTATGTAGATAACAAATTATGGCAAAAAGGAAGTGGTTTAATCTTATACGGAGGATACGGAACAGGCAAAACCAGGTTGGGATACACAATCCTAAAAGAAATAGCAACTATGGGTGGCATAATAGGGGTAATAGATGTATTACATGACTTTGAAACCTTTGAGCAAGCAAACGAATCACTAAAAGCAGCATTGAAATCACAAGTAATTTTAATTGATGACCTTGGAGCAAAAACATACAACTGGATAAACGATAAAATAAGATTAATAACAGATGAAGCAAACAGAAACCAAAAAAGCCTGATAATCTCAACAAACATGAACCCAAAAGAACTAATAAGCTCACTAGAATTAAGAACAGCATCAAGACTAACAGAACTAATCCCCCAACAAGCGATAATATATCTAGGAGAAGAAGATTTTAGAATTCACAAACGCCAGGAAAAAGAAAAAGAGTGGAATTAGCTTAAATTCCCCTTTTTGAAGGGGTGGATGCAGCGTTTTATGCTGCAGACGGGGTAGTCGGTTCTATTCCCCTTCCTCGAAGGGGTGGATGCGGCGCTTTGTGCTGCAGACGAGGTAGTCGGTTCTATTCCCCTTCCTCGAAGGGGTGGATGCAGCGTTTTATGCTGCAGACGGGGTAGTCACTCTTTAATTTGCTAAAAGCAAATTGATTCACTCACAGTATACTACTAAAGTATACACCACAACAAAAACAAAACTAATTTTCCCACTCAAACACCACAAAACATCGAATTATCCGGCAATAAAACAAGCTCTTGCAAAAAGGTATACGAAATAGTATACACCTCAAAAACCCCATATTTTTAACTAAAACATCAAACATAAACACCACCAAACAACGATACACAGTAAAATATAAACGCTTCACATCTCAGCTTATCCTTAACTTTTATACCCATTTCACCAAAAAAGTCTATCGGAGATAACATAAGTATACCATTTTTATCTTTCTCAGATGAGCTGTTGAAATTAAAATTTACCTCAAAAAGGGGAATTTAAGCTAATTCCCCTTCCTCGAAGGGGTGGATGCAGCGTTTTATGCTGCAGACGGGGTAGTCACTCTTTAATTTGCTAAAAGCAAATTGATTCACTCACCGTATACTACTAAAGTATACACCAAAACAAAAACAAAACTAATTCTCTCGCTAAAACAACACAAAACACCAAAATATCCGGCAATAAAACAGTCTCTCCTAAAAAGGTATACAAAATAGTATACACCTCAAAAACCCCATATTTTTGACTAAAAAATCTAACACAAACGCCATCAAACAACAACTAACACAAAAAAGTAACGAATTCAATCTCGATTTTTCCCTCAACTTTTATACTCATTTTACCAAAAAAGTCTATCGGAGATAACATAAGTATACCATTTTTATATTTCTCGGATGAGTTGCTGAAAATGAAATTCTCCTTCCTCGAAGGTGGAAATATAATAAAAATTCGCCTTCT
>NZ_AUPM01000068.1 GCF_003265365.1 Petrotoga sp. 9PW.55.5.1
GACTTTGGAGATAAAGAAGGGAAGTATTTTGATTATACTTACCCTGCTTTATTCAAATCCAATCAGTACTAATTTTGATATGTAATGAGTAACACTTTTCTCTTAAAAACTCAAAAGACCTTTCACTATTTTTATCATACCGTTTTCTATATGATTTTCAAGCGATTTTTTTATTGGCCTCAAATATAGATTGGAATATATTTTCAGAGATTAGCTCAAAAAAGCTTATGTAAACTTTAATTAAGATGTTTTTTATCATGTTTTATGCTCTGTTTTCGCTTTCTCTTTTTTGATGATAGTTACAATATAGTTGATTAAAAAGCAAAAAGTGAATGAATATAGCTTGTTAACATTGTAACCACCTTCAGGATTTTCTTCAAGCAAGAATATTATTTCTTTGATTTTCAATCTATTCATTCTTCAATATAATCTGGAAGCCTTTTTTCAATAGAATTGACATTTTTATTAAGAAGCATAAATATGCATGTAATTACAAGAGAGAAACCACAAACTATAAAAATAAGTCCTATACCCCTTCCTGTTCCAACTCCTATCAAATTACCTATAATTGAGTTAGCTAATGCCCCATTCTCTGACATAAGAGGTTCAAAAATATTATCAGCTAAAGGACCTGCTAAAATGGCTGCCAAAGGAGTTACAAGTCTTAATATCGCATCCATTAATGAACCAACTCTTCCAAGTACCTCGGGTTCTATCTTAATTTGCACTAGAGAAAATAAAAGGGTATTAGTATATGGAACAGGCAACATGAAAATGAAAAAACCTAATGCAACAATGTACCAATAAGGAAGTATCCCTGAAATGGACAATCCAATACCTGAAATTATTAATAATAAGAACATACTTTTTACTTTTTGATTATTATTTGGAAGTACGCTTGCTATGAATCCTCCTAAAACCATTGCAGAACCATAAAATGTTTGAACAAGTCCATAAATTGCTGTATTATAATTAGATAAAATTAAAGGTCCTAACAGAATCAAAGACAGATTGGCTATAAAATTTAGAACAGAAAAAGCCATCATTAGACTAAGGAATCCTTTTTTCTCACGAATATAATTCCATGCGAAAGCAAAATCTTTTAGAGATGTCTTTAGAAATCTACTAGTAGCTTTTTTAATTTCAGGTTGTGGGATTTTTTGAAAGAGAATTGTAAAGATCGCAAAAAAGTAAGTAGCAAAATCTATTATTAAAAGCCCTTTAAGGCCTACGATAGGATATAAAGCTCCTGCCATTATAGGGGACAGCATATTTTGAGCAGCAAAAGTGAGTTGCGAAAGGCCATTGGCTCTACTAAGATTTTTTTTAGGAACAATCATTGGAATTGACGCACTGAAAGCCGGCCCTTGAAATGTTGAAAGAAGAGAAGATAAGAAAAGGAAAATATATATCATCCATATTGACATATTATTCGATAAAAGAATCAAAGCCATTAAAATTTTTAAAAAAGCATCAACAGAGTCAGTGAATATTATAATAACTTTTCTATTCTTTCTATCTGCAAATGAACCAGCCATAGGTGCAAATAATATTCGAGGGAGAGTATTGAATAAAAAAGACATTGCAAATGGTGTAGCGCTTCCTGTTTTTTCGAATATCCACACACTAAGTCCAAAGGCAGAAAGTCCCGAACCTATGATAGAAAGGAATTGTCCACTCCAGATTATCATGAATTTTTTAAAACTTTTTTCGTTTCATCTGTTGTGAGTAATCTTTTTTGCTCATTTTTAGCAACTCCTTTTATTTTAGATAAATTTTACATCAATTAATTAAAAAAAACGATTTGTTATTACAACTTTTAATGGCCTTCCATATTTTGGATTTTTGTCAAATATTTCTGTAGCTTTTCTGTATGATACTTTGTTTATTAGCGTTTCATTTATTTTATATACTGCATCCCAAACCCAAATATTTCCTTCAGAATCTATTTTATCATATAGCATCACGTGATCTATTGTGGAATCATTATCAGCATCATAGAAAATTAGGTCACCACTATTTCTTGTTTTTTTATCGAATAGGGATAAATATATACATTAGCCTCATTATGCTACATATAATTCCAAAAACTATAAAAATATTTTGCAAAGGAAATATAGTTGCTAATACTCCAGTTAAAGCAAAAGGTCTTAAAGAATTGTCCTTTTACTTATCTGCCTTCTTACTCATCGGTAACTAATTTTAAACGTTTTCCCATAAGCACATAAAGCAAGATTACTAAAGGTAATATTATTAAGAAATTTAAAAGATATTGACTTACTTCTACTTGACCTAACATGGAAGTTCTAAGATTATTCGCCAAATAAGTAGTTGGAATGAATTTAGCCATTAATTGAAGTGGTTGAGGCATTTGTTCCAACGGGAAATACACTGGTGCACACATATACATAAGGAAACTCAAAGCTACACTAAGAACTGTTCCTTGCTCATACCTTTTAGAATAAAGACCTATGAAAGCACCGATTGGAATCAAAGAAAAAATAGATATTATTATGGATAGAAAAAAGTATACATTCAAAAAATTGACAATTCCCAAAAAAGGCATTATAATAAAAAATATTATAAACACAGGAAGTTGCAATGCTAAATAATAAAGTACTATTCCAACTACCAGAGAAAAACCTTGTATTGGAAGAGTACGGAAAATTTCAAATCCTCCAGAAAGTCTTAGTTGAACAAGATATTGCCCTAAACTTGTTACGGATATGCTTATTACTCCAGCAAGTAGAGAACCACTAATAAGATAGGGCAGTCTTTCCTGGGCTAAGGGGCCTAAATTCATTATTAAAAAAAATAAAAGCAGACATGGAAAAACTATAGACAGAGTATAAGTGAAAGGGCCCCAAAATCTAATACTTCTTAAAAATACTTTGAACAACAACAATGTATCTTTAAATAATTCTTTAATCTTCATGTTTCTCACTCTCCTGTACCGCTTCTATATAGTATTCTTCAAGACTCCCACTTTTGATTTCAATCTTTTTTGTTATTGAAGATAGTTCAAGTATACATTTCTCTAAATTCAGATTTTTTGATGTATCTATTTTTGCTGTGATCCATCGATCTTGTCCATCATTTTCAACAAAAAAATCCCATTGATTAAAGATTTTTCTAACTTCATTTTCTTTACCATATAAAGGACGTACTTGTATAGAAAAGCCTCTCTTTGTTGAACTTTTTTCTATAAATTCTTGCAAATAACCTTCTTTAACAATTTCTCCATCGACAATTATTGCAAAACGATCTATATGGCTTTCCAATTCCTCAAGATTGTGAGAAGTAATAAGTATAGAACATCCTTTTTTTTGAAGTTTATGTATCTGATTCCAAACTAAATATCTATGCTCTGGATCTAAGCCTGCTGAAGGTTCATCAAGCACAATCAGTGGAGTTTCTGGCAAAAGTGCTAAAGCAACAGCAAGAAGCTGACGATAGCCACCCGACAATCTATCAACACGAACATCAACTATTTTAGATAATTTTAAAGAGTTAACAATTTCTTCTATTCTATTAGCCAAAAGTGATTTTTCAAACTTTCTAAGTTGTCCAAAGAATAAAAGAGCTTCATAGAAAGTGAGCTCACTTAGTCCTGAAAGTGTCTGAGGTTTGTATGCAATCATTTCTTTAATCCGTTTTGGGTTTTTTGAAACGTCGATACCACACACCTTGATAAATCCCGAAGTTATAGTTATTAAACCAGATATCTGTCTTACAAGTGTAGTCTTTCCAGCCCCATTTGGCCCCATAAGAAGTAATAATTCTGAATTGTCCATTGAAAGATTGATATTTCTATTAGCCACCTTCCCGTTTCTATATCTTTTGTACAGATTTTGGACCTCTAAAACTGGCAAAATTGATCACTCCTTAATTTTGATTTTAGATTTCCTTTTGTTTATTTAAATGTGTTAAAAATATTATAAACATGAATATGTTTCTTTTAGTTGAACATCATTGTTGAGCTTTTGAAGAGTTGTCAATCGTACATATTCAGGATAAGCTTCACCATAAAAAGCTTTTTCACATTTTCACACCACC
>NZ_AUPM01000069.1 GCF_003265365.1 Petrotoga sp. 9PW.55.5.1
CNGCTTCTTCGTTTAACCTTTGTGCATCTTGCGATACCCCTTGNGCTGCCCTTGCTACTTCGTCTACTCCTGANGTTACTTCTTCTACATTCCCCGCTGTTTCTTCTGTNCTTGTTTGTATTTTGTCTATTTGTGCTTTTAGTTCTTCTGAGTTCTTTCTGCTNTCTTNTGATGAGTTNGTTANCGTTTTTGATGCNTTTTCTACTTTGNTTGATGCTTGTTTTATCGATCCCATCGATTCCCTTAGTTCTTTACTCATTCCTGATAATGCGTTCGCCATTTGCCCTATTTCGTCTTTGCTTTTACTTTCAAAGTCTACTGTTAGGTCTCCTTCTTTGAATTGGTTTATCTTGTTCCTGAATTCTGTTAGCGGTTTTGTTATGCTTCTTATTAGGTATATTACCATTATTATCGATATTACAAACGCTATTATCGTTAGTACTATCGTGAGCATTATCGCTTTTTGGTTTTCTTCTATGAGTGTCGGACCTAATGTGTCTTGCTGGATTTTTAGTTCTGCCCTTTGTTCTTCTAGTAGGTTTAGTATTTCTACCCTAATTCCTTCCATTTCTTGTATTATCGGGTCTTGTGATTCTATCTTTTCTACTATTTGGTTAAACACATTATTTAATCTAGTAGATAGATTCTTTGTGTTTTGAAAAATTTGTTTAAGCTCGTCTGTTGCTATTACCAAGCTATCTTCAATCAATTCTAATTGAATATTTAGATCATTAAAAGAAGATAATACATTATTTTTATCGCTTGCTTCTAATGATGAAAAATATATAAAAGAAAGTTGCATAATATTATCTAATATTTCAATTGATCTATCTGAATAAAACACTAAAGCTGAAAGAAATTTTTTGTCAGCAAGATATTTAAAATCCGAAATAACTTGTTTTAAATCATTAGAAATATTTGTAAAATCTTGAACTATAAGTCTTTCTTTTTCTGAATTCAATCTAACTATCTGATTAAACAAACTTTCATAAGTTTCTACGTAACTTTTTAAATTAACTATCTTCGTCGTTTCACTTGTTTCATCAGTTAATTCATACTTTATATCGCTTATGTTAATCAAAAAATTTTCTCGTATCTCAGCATCATAGTATATTACATAATCTTTTAAAGCTAGAGCTGCTTCAAAAAAATTCAACTCTATTTTTGAAATTCTATTTGTTTCGTCAGATAAATCTTTATAACTTTCCAGGCTTTGGTTAGAAGTTATCAAAGAATAAATATTGTAAGAAACTGTTACACCAAATAACATAAGGATAACAATAATAATCAAAGAAATCCTTCCCCCTATATTCTTAAAAGAAATAATAACACCCCCTAAAAATTCCAATTTTTTAATCATGTAAATCTTAATACTATAATTTTAATATATAATAGTAATCATAAAGTTACAAAAGCTTTCGGATCATATATTTTATCTTTGAAAAATTAATATTTAGAAGTAAATCTAGAAATAGTTAAAGCCGCCAGCAAAATTATACCTTTAAAAATATCTTGCATCGTATAAGAAACACCTAACATGGTTAATCCATTAATCATTACTCCCACCAAAGTTGCTCCAATAAAAGTTCCAAAAGGATTTGGTTTTCCAAGACCTAATACAGAAATACCAATATAACTTGCAGCAACACAATCTAACAACATTGTTTGAGTTTCTGCAATTTGAGCACTTCCCAAGCGAGAAACTAACAATATACCACCAAAAGCAGCTAAAGCTCCGCTTAATGAGTGAGCTAATATTTTGTATAAATTAACAGGAATCCCAGCCAAATACGAAGCTTCTGGATTACCTCCAATTGAATACAAGTTTCTTCCATATCTCGTATTATTCAAAAAAATATGGATTAAAAGAACTATAGCAAACATAATTATGATAAGCATTGGAAGAAAGCCTATATTCCCTTGGCCTAAAAACAAAAAAGCATCCGGTATGACTCCCGGGGCGGTAATAAAACCCCCGGTTGGCGAAGGTTTAATCATTTTAGAATAAATATTTAATCCACCAGTATAAGTTAATGCCAATCCCTGTGTAATAAACATAACTCCTAAACTTGCCAACAAATCATCTACTTTAAAATAAATCACAAACAAAGCTATTAAAAAACCAAACAATGCTCCAACCCCAACTGATATTAAAATTGCTATTATGGGATTGAAGAGGTTCCATACCATTAATCCGGCAGTAAGTGCTCCAGAAAGACCAGCAATTCCTGTAATTGCTAAATTGAAAGCGTTGGCACTTAAAGCCACAGTAAATCCCACAGCTATAACTGTTATTACAGAAACAGAGCGTAAAATATCAGTAATATTTCCTAAACTTAAAAAATTAGGAATCATTATCCCAAAAATCAACATTAATACTAATAAAGCCAATATTGTACCATAGTTAGAAAAAAATTTTATTATTTTTGAGTTCAAAATCTTCCCTCCCACTAAAATGATTTGTTATTTTATAAAGTTTTATTTACTTGATGTCCTCCTGTTGCCAAATTTAATATTTTTTCACTAGTTGCTTCTTTTCGATTTAAAATACCTTCTATTTGCCCTCTAAACATAACAATTACTCTATCAGATACTCTTAAAATTTCATCTATATCAGAAGAAGCGTATATAACACCTATTCCTGTTTCAGCTATTTTTTCAACTAATTGATATATTTCTTCTTTTGTTCCTATATCTATTCCTACTGTGGGCTCGTCGAATATTATCACTTTTGCACCTTTCAGTTTTTCTTTTATAAGCCATTTGGCTATTACGGTTTTTTGTTGATTTCCACCACTAAGATTTTTGACCAACTGATTTGGCCCATAGCATTTAATTTTTAGATTTTGAATAAATTCTATAGAAGTGTTTTCAATTGCTTTACTTTTGATAATTCCTGATTTAGAAAATTCTTTAAAATTAGGTAACATCAAATTCCACTTAATATCTTCACCAACTATTAAACCTTCTTTTCTTCTTTCTTCAGGAATCATGTATATTTTATTATTTATAGCATTTTGTGGATTTTTAATTTTTCTTATTTCGTTATTTTCTAAGCAAATTTCACAAGTTTGACTTTTTTCGACTCCAAATAAAGCCTTTAATAGTTCAGTTTTTCCTGCACCTATTAATCCGGTGATTCCTAAAATCTCTCCTTTCTTAAGATCAAAAGAAAGTGGGCCTAATTTGTTTTCTACATATAATTTTTTTACCTTTAAAACTACTTCATCAAAGTTATTCTTTTTTTCTTTATGAAGCACATGAGTAAACTGATTTTTTTTACCTAACATCGCTTTCACAATTGTATCAACATTTGTTTTATCTTTATCAAAAGTATCTATTTTCATCCCATCTCTAAAAACTGTAATTTTATCCGCAATATTAAATACTTCTGGCATTCTATGAGAAATATATAAAACTCCTATTTGCCTTTTCTTTAAAGATTTAATTATTTCAAAGAGGGCCGCAACATCTTGCGGCCCTAAAGAGGCGGTTGGCTCATCGAAAATAATAAATTTAGATCCATAAATTAAAGCTTTTGAAATTAAAAGCAACTGTTTTTCAGCTACTGATAAATTTGACACAAATGAATCCAAATTAAAATTTATTTTTATTTCTAAATTATTTAAGATAACTTTTGCTTTTTTTGAAAAACCCTTTTGAGTTATAAATAAATTATTTTGATCATTTTTTTTCTTGAATAAAAACAAATTTTCTGAAGCTGTAAAATATGGTACAAGAGCAGTATCAACCTCTTGATATACTGTGTTTATCCCATACTCAAATGCTTTTTGTGGGGAATTTAGATTAACTTTTTCTCCATTTATTCCTATTTCACCTTCATATTCACTATAGACTCCTGACAAAATTTTAGCAAATGTACTTTTCCCTGCACCATTTGCTCCAACTATTGCATGAATTTCTCCAGATCTTAAAAGCATATTTATGTTTTTTAAAGCTTGTACTCCCGGAAACTTTTTAGACAAGTTTTGAACTTTTATTTCAAAAAATAATTCATCCATTAAAAACACTCCTAATTCACTTTTGATTATTTTTAACTAATTCTCTCATTCCGTTAGTCCAAGCTATGCCGCTATCTCCCCATGCCGGAACCAAATCTTTAGTTATAAATTCCCCATTTTCCAAATCAATTTCGCGTGCAACTTCTTGAGTGATTAAAGCTGGAGGAATTATAGCATATCTTGGTATTTCCTCATACTGATCATTGGCAGCTAAATATGCAATTCTCATAGCTACTCTTCCTATTTCTGAAGGGTCACATGCTGCGGTAGCTTTCCAGTTGCTATCTGGTGCAGCCATAAGAGAAAGGTCATATGAACTCACATCTACTCCATAAACAGGAATATTTTTATTGGCTTGTTTTATAGCATTTAAAGCTCCTATTGCAAGTTGATCATATGGTGCCCATATAGCATCAATCTCATTAGAATGAGCTCTTAAAACTGCATCCATAAGTGACATAGTACTTGAGATCACAGCAGAACCAAAAGTTGGAGCTATTTGTTCAATTACTTTAATTTTTGGATATCTTGCCAATATTAGCGGTAATATTTGCATTCTTCTCTCCAAAGGAGCCACTCCAGATAACGTCACTACTACAATATTTCCTTCACCTTTCAAATCCTGAGCCATTGCAGATAGACTTAAATATGCTAACATATAATCATCTTGGGAAATTTCTGAAGTCACTTCAGTATCAACAATAACATCGAAAATGATCACAGGTATCCCTAAACTCATAGCTCTCTGAATCCCTGGTTTTAATGCAGTTCCTTCACCGTGATCAATAAAAATTGCATCCGGACGCATTGTTATGGCATTGTCTAACATTTGAACTTGTTTGCTATTCGACATTTGAGCGTCTAACACCGTTAAATTAATTCCTAACAAATTTGCCATCTCACGTGCTCCAGAAACTAATTGAACCCAATGATCCCCGTAATTACCAAGTGCAACGTGAACAACTTTTACTTCTTTATCAACTGAAAAAACTAAAGTAGAAAAAGTTAATAAAAGAATCACAAATACCGTTAAAAATTTTACTGTGTTTTTCATACCCTACACCTCCACTGTGTGATTTTGAGTTACAAATTGTGAAATTTATATTTTTTAAGATTTTATTTTTCTTATATTAATTTCATATGGTTTGGTTAAAATACCTTTTTCTGTTACTATTGCGGTAATTAATTCATTTGGGGTGACATCGAAAGCAGGATTATAAATTTTTATTCCATCGGGAGCTATTTTTTGCCCATTAAATTCCATAACCTCTCTCGAATTTCTTTCTTCGATAGGGATTGTTTTTCCAGATTCACAAACAATATCTATTGTAGAAGTTGGAGCAGCTACATAAAACGGAATTCCATGTCTATGAGCTAAGACAGCAACTGAATATGTACCTATTTTATTGGCCACATCGCCGTTTCTTGCTATTCTATCCGCTCCTACTATTACGGCGTTTATTTTGCCTTGCTTCATTACCCACCCAGCCATATTATCACAAATTAACACCACTTCTATTCCAACCTGGTTTAATTCAAAAGCAGTTAATCTGGAACCTTGAAGATAAGGACGAGTTTCATCGGCATAAACTTTAATATTCCATCCTTTCTCTTTTGCTATATAAATAGGAGAAGTAGCTGTTCCATATTTAGAAGTTGCAAGAGCTCCAGCGTTACAATGGGTTAAAATGGTATCACCATCTTTTATAAGGCAATTATCTATAAAATAATTCCCTATTTTTATATTTCCTTCTTCATCTTCTCTAAAAATTTTACCTGCTTCTTCTTCAAGGATTTCCTTTTTTTGTTCAAATGGGATTAGTAATTTTTCGATCTCTTTAGCTTTTCCCAACATCCTATCCAGTGCCCAAAACAAATTGACAGCTGTAGGCCTCGCATCTTTTAAAATATTTACACTATTTTCTACATTTTTGATAAAACTTTCATTATTACTTAAATTATATAATCCAATTACTACCCCATAAGCAGCTGTTATTCCTATTAAGGGTGCACCTCTTAATTCCATATTTTTTATAGAATAGTAAATATCTCGTACGGTTTTTTTTGTCAAATATTCCACTTCATTTGGTAACTTCAATTGATTTAGTATCTTTAAAGTTTTATCGTTCTTATTCCATATTATAGGTTCAGTAATATTCATCCATTTCCCTCCAAATATAGCAATTGTCTTATGGTAATATACAAGTGTTATTAAAAATATAAGAATTTAAAAAATGATTGATCTTACGTAAGAAATTACATCTTCAACAACTTTAAACCTTTTCCTGTTCATCATCAATTGGGTAGCTAACTCCAAAATAATTATTTGAACTTTTGACCTTTCTTTTAAATCTTCAATTTCATCGACATCTATATTATGAGCTAATCCGTGCATTCTTCTTATCATTGCAGCAGCAGCGTAACCCATCATATCTTCAAAGAATTCTGAAAAATAGTGATCTAAAAAATTATTGTCTTTGAAACTTATGTCGTTAGTTTTTTCACCCCAAAGTTTAGAAAATTTATCTGTGAACTTTTTATATATATCTCCTATTGTTATTAACAAATATTCTCTATAATCTTCAACTTTTTCTTTAGAATATTCCTTGCCTTCCCATGAGACATAGTTAATAAGAAGGTTACCAATTAATAAACCAGGATCAAAAGCAGAAGGTCCAAAAAATGAAAATTCACTATCAAAAACTTTAGTATCATTTTTACTTACAAATATAGAACCGGTATGTAGGTCCCCATGTAGAAGACTTTCTGCTTTAGTCATGAATATATATTTCAGTTTAGAGGCTTCATTCCATAAATATTGCCTTTTCCAAAATTTATTTTCTAAATAAGATCTTAATTCAGGATTTATCTTATTTCGAGGTGAGTTATAATATGGGTCGGTAAATATTAAATCTTCGGTAATTTTGCATAAATCAGGATTTATGAATCTTCTCACCATTTCTTTTTTCTCAAGAGGATTTAAATAAAAATCTGAGGTATAAAAAATAGTATTAGCTAAAAAAGTAGAAATATGTTCTGAAAAATTAGGATATTTTTTCATTTGTAATGTTCCTTTTCTCATTACTTCCAATGTAGATAGATCCTCCATTATAAATAAAGCTAATTCATTATCAATGTAGTATATTTCAGGTACCAGACCAGGGGCTAGTTCTCCTTGCCTTTTCATTGCTTCGGCTTCTAATTTATTTCTATTTAATTGAAGTGGCCAATCACTACCAACAATTTTGACATATGGTAAAGCTTGCTTCAATATATATGATTTTCCGCTATCTCCTATTACTTTAAATACAAGATTTAAATTTCCGTCTCCTATTTCTTTAACTTGTAATTTCTCATTTTCTCCAAAAAAACCTTTTTCTTTTATATAGTTTTCTACCTCATTTTCCTTTAAAGACCTATAACTCATTCTATTATCCTCCCTTAAATCAGATAAGTAAGATATCTAATATATTCAACAGACGTTAGTCAACTAAAGTTAGACGACTAATTTATTTCGATTTTACTCTTTTTTACATTTTTAGTCAAGTTTAATTATAGACGATTATGACTAATTAAGAACAATTAATATTGATTATTATTAAAAATCTTTTAATTTCTTATAAAATAAAGACAATTTAAAAAATTAATGGATCTACTACAATTTCTTTTTCATCTGTACTCATTTAGTGAAGATAGTATTAGAAAATCTTTAAAAAAAGGCATAATGAAATGCCCCTTTTTGTTTATTATGAAAATGAATTGGGTAAAACATTTTAGGAAAAAACTGGTTGGTACAAAAGAGATGAATTGTTAATCTATTCGAAGGATATAAAATAAAGTAGCACTGGCTTGTGCTGTAAATGGGTAGTCGATTTAATTCCCCTTCCTCGAAGGGGTGGATGCAGCGTTTTATGCTGCAGACGGGGTAGTCGGTTCTATTCCCCTTCCTCGAAGGGGTGGATGCAGCGTTTTGTGCTGCAGCCGGGGTAGTCTCTCTTTAATTTGCTTTTAGCAAATTGAAAATCCAATTCAAAAGCAACTACCCCGTCTGTGACAATAACCGTCACAGCCACCCCTTCAAAAAGGGGAATTAAACCTAAATCTTTTGCAAGAGGTAAATTAATACTTATTTAGGAAGTTTTATTATTTCACTCTAAAATTTCTTTTAGTTGGTCTATGGTTATTTTCAGAATATTTTTCTTTATCTTATTAATCTCTTCTTCGCTTGCTTTCTTTATTTTTTCTTCTAACTCTTTATCAAATTCTTTTCCAAATCTTTGGTTTAGTATTTCTAATACTAATTCTTTCTTTCCTTCTAGCTCTCCTTCTTCCTTGCCTTTTTCAATTCCTTTTTCAAATCCCTCTTCTTTGCCTTTTTCAATTCCTTCTTCAAACAATGAAGCTCCTATTCTTGTCATTCGTATCACCTCTTTTAGTTTGCTTATGTACTGTTCCCTTACATATTTGTCAGCTATCGCTAGTACCGCTCCTATTACTTACTATCTTTT
>NZ_AUPM01000070.1 GCF_003265365.1 Petrotoga sp. 9PW.55.5.1
TGGATGCAGCGTTTTATGCTGCAGACGGGGTAGTCGGTTCTATTCCCCTTCCTCGAAGGGGTGGATGCGGCGNTTTGTGCTGCAGACGGNGGTAGTCGGTTCTATTCCCCTTCCTCGAAGGGGTGGATGCAGCGTTTTATGCTGCAGACGGGGTAGTCACTCTTTAATTTGCTAAAAGCAAATTGATTCACTCACAGTATACTACTAAAGTATACACCACAACAAAAACAAAACTAATTTTCCCACTCAAACACCACAAAACATCGAATTATCCGGCAATAAAACAAGCTCTTGCAAAAAGGTATACGAAATAGTATACACCTCAAAAACCCCATATTTTTAACTAAAACATCAAACATAAACACCACCAAACAACGATACACAGTAAAATATAAACGCTTCACATCTCAGCTTATCCTTAACTTTTATACCCATTTCACCAAAAAAGTCTATCGGAGATAACATAAGTATACCATTTTTATCTTTCTCAGATGAGCTGTTGAAATTAAAATTTACCTCAAAAAGGGGAATTTAAGCTAATTCCCCTTCCTCGAAGGGGTGGATGCAGCGTTTTATGCTGCAGACGGGGTAGTCACTCTTTAATTTGCTAAAAGCAAATTGATTCACTCACCGTATACTACTAAAGTATACACCAAAACAAAAACAAAACTAATTCTCTCGCTAAAACAACACAAAACACCAAAATATCCGGCAATAAAACAGTCTCTCCTAAAAAGGTATACAAAATAGTATACACCTCAAAAACCCCATATTTTTGACTAAAAAATCTAACACAAACGCCATCAAACAACAACTAACACAAAAAAGTAACGAATTCAATCTCGATTTTTCCCTCAACTTTTATACTCATTTTACCAAAAAAGTCTATCGGAGATAACATAAGTATACCATTTTTATATTTCTCGGATGAGTTGCTGAAAATGAAATTCTCCTTCCTCGAAGGTGGAAATATAATAAAAATTCGCCTTCTGTGAAGGTAAATCAAAAGCAACTAAATCATTCATGGATGAAATGGAAATAACTCATGAGTTTGGATACAAGAACAATCCTAATTCACAAGCATTCATTGAATCACACCATTCAAGTCTTGAAAGAGAGTTTGTTCAACTGAATTCTTTTGAAAATATTGAAGATGTTTTTCAAGCTTACAANGCATATATGTTCTTTTATCATAACTTAAGACCACACGGTTCTTTGAATTATATGACACCTAGTGAATTTAGTAGAACCTTTTCTGATGATAATAATTTTTTTAATTCCAAAACCATTTTTGTGAAAAAGTAAGATTTCTTTATTTATTCTCCAATAACTGGGGGTGAGGCTGCTCATCTTTAGATTTCCTTTTATACTTCGCACTACCATGTCCTCTATGTTTTGAAAGCGGCTCCTCGCATTTATGTATTATTTCCCCAGTAGTTTTATCCTTTACAATTTCCTTATAATAGTCATCCTTTCGGTTTATATGCCTTTTTATATGAGACCATTTCCCAGATTTTCTATATAAGTCATCTCCAACTTTAAATTCTTTGACAGGCCTCCTAAATCCATTTTCTTTTATTTTTCCTTTAATTTGATCGTGCAATTCTATTTTGTCTTCGAGAATTACTACTATATTCCTTTTCTTACCGCCACAGTTTGGGCAAACTTTATCATCTTCGGGTAATTTTTCTCTACAATCTTTACAGTATATCTCTTTCATCTTCGATGTCTTTCTCCCCCTCGTATAATAGTAAATTGAGAAATACATTTTTCCTTGGTCCTAAGATAGACTTTTTCTTTTGTTTTTTTATTCTTTTTTCTTTCATTCTTCTCCAATCTCCATAAGGGATAATTACGTCATTATATAATGATTTCTCTGTTTTCCTAATTTATTATTTATTTTCTCATCATTTTTCTCGCAAAAATCGCTATTAAATATGCAGATAAGAAAACACCGACAAAAGATATAATTCCTGCTAAAACTCTCATCCAATTACCTACTGGAATAAAATCACCATACCCTAAAGTAAAAAAAGTAATTATTGTAAAATATAAACTATCTCCGAAAGATATGTGATTATTAATATTTGTAAGTTCTTTTGTATCATATGAATATTCCAAACTATTGGGAATAATATTTGCTGAAATAAATACTATTATAGAAAAAAATAATACAAAACCTATCATTCTTCCGATTATTTTAGAATAACTCTCCCCGTAATTACTTATGTTAAATATAAAGTTTTCTAAACTCCTAAAAAGTTTTTTTATAAATATGTTTTTTTTGAAGATTTCAAAAGATTTATTAAATATATTATCAATAAATAAATCTATTTTTCCAATATAACTCTTTTTATATTTTATCTTTTTATATTTACTATTGAAATAATCTTCTATATCATACATTTTATTTTCATTAAATATTTCATTTGTTAAAGAAATATTAATTATTAAATATTCATCTTTTTTATCATTTGAAAATTTGTTAATATTAGATCCAGTTTCTTTATTTTTATTATAAAAGTTTTTATAAAAACAATCATATATGTCAAGAAGTTTAGTCTGATTACCATAATTAATTATTTTATTAAACAAAATATCTAAACTCATTCTTTTTAAAATATCATATTTTTTAGCTATTACAAACTTTCCCATGTTAAGGAAATTAGTGAAATCAATTATATCTAAATCATCAAAATTATAATTAAATTTAAAAACTTTATTATTATAACTTTTATCAAAATCAATATTTTGTACTAATTCTGGATTAAAATAAAAATATGTATCAAAAATCGATTCATAAAAAGAAATTAAATTATATTTCCCATTTGAAAATGTAGTTTTATATGAGTTAAAAATGCAATTTTTAAATATAATATTATCTATATTTTCTTCTATATTTCTATTATAATATAATTGCATAGTATTAGATGAAAAATAAACACTTTCAAATTTGGCATAATTTATTTTACAATTATTAATTCTAAAATTATTACCTTCAAAATATGTTGAGGAGGATATATCAATTTTATTTAAATAAGATGCTTCTAATATAAAAGATTTTTTTATTGATGAAAGCTTGATCAAAAGTTTACCTACTTCTGTTTTGGTCATTTTTAATTCTGATATATTTGTTTCGATCATTTTTAATTCTAATATATAGGTATCATCAAAAAATATCTCTTTAATAGTATTTTCAGAAATAAAGAAATCATCAATCAAACATTTATGAAAAGAAATATTATTTATCATCTCAAATCCTTCTAATTTTATATCTATTAAATTAGAATATACTTTCATAAACTCTTTCTTAGAATTGTTTACATTTAAAATATCTAAATTCTGAAATTTAATACTTTCAAAATTTACATTTTTTATAATATATTGTTTATCTTCTTCAAAAAAAATTTTTAAATCGCTAACTTCTTTCAAATTAAAAATTACTTTATCAGCATGTTTTATATCAACCGATTTAATTGAGCAATTTTGAAACTCTAAAAACTCTAAATCTTCGAATACTATTTTTTTATTAATTTCTATGTTATTAAAAATAATTTGTTTTATTTTATTTTTATTAATTAGTTCAATTGCTTTTTCAATATTCTTCTGTATTATTCCTTTAAATTCTTCCTTCTTTTTATTACAATTTTTTTTAATATCCGATTTAGTTATTAAAAAACAATAATCTTTATTATTATTATTATTATTTATTTCTTCTAAACTCAAATTATCAAATATATCTATACAAATACACTTATTAGTCATAATTCTCCCTCCTATACTTCAAAAAATCTTATAACCATAAATTTTTATTTTACCATTTACAAGATTCTCATTGGAGTATTCTGCCGAGCTTAAACTCTATACAGTGGCATCAAAAGCTATTTTGGGTAACTATAAAACTGTGCCAAAATCCAAGGATATCCTTAAACAACTAGATGAACTTCAAGTAAAAAAGAATACCCTCATGCAAGAGTATTCTAAGTCAAATCAATTGTTTTCTGAGCTTATAAATTATCAGAAGAACTATGATAAACATATGGGAAGAGAAGTAGAGAGATAAGTTCTATCCCTACCAAGTACTTGGCTTATTTTCAATTCCATATTCAATAAGGTCTTGAATGTTTTCTTCTATGTCACGGTAAACATATTTGCTAGTTTTATGTTCAGATTTAAAGCACTTTACATGCTTTGATAGGTCAACGCCTGGTATATAAACATGGTCAAATGGATTATCTCCTTCATCGTCTTGCTCTCCCGACGAATTTTCTAGCTTATTAATATAAATACCGACAATCCCCTTATTCAATTCATAAGCCTTTTTTATTTCATAGTTTATCCATTTTCTATTAGATGTCTTTGCTCCGATAAGAACAACCAGACATGATCTTTTAGCCATTTGTTCATCTATCCAAGCTTCTATTTTTGAATCGCCTTCTTCTTTAACTTCTTCCCAATCATTCGCGGAAAAAGTCGAACTTTCGGATACTTTGCCCATATTTTTTATTTGAGCCGCTCTCCAGCTATCGTTATCATAATGAAAGCTGAAAAAAACTTGTCTTTTTGTCATTTTAAGATTCCTCCTCATTAAGTATATTAACTGCTTTTATAATATCACCAACTAAATTACTAATATCAGAAAAATCATTGCCAACCAATTTTAAAATATCATCATTATCATCTGGCTTTAGCTTTTCAATCTCTAGATTATATATTTTGGATGCTGCACCACCTGTACAATTAACTGGTAAAGAAACCAATCCCAGCTTATCAGCGATTTCATATTCTTCTATAACACCATTAGCTTCAATCTCATCTTGCTTATTGCCAAATAAATAAATAGCTATCCCACATTTTTCTATCATCATATGTCTATAATCCGAATAGAACCTATGAAGTGAATCATCATCACTTGCTTCTAATGGAAATGGCATCAATGTTAGAAAATCATTGATATCTTTTGTTTTTGATGAATAACAATATCTTGCAACTCCATTAATTACAAATGTCCCAATCCCTAAGCCATATCCATTAACAATATGATATCCTTTGCTGACTAATTGATAAGCAAGCTCCGATACAAGACTTTTGCCAATATCATCACCTAACTTTGCATAATCAAAAGTACTTCCTGATATAAATATGGTTTTTCTTCTAAACTTATTGACTAATGTTTGCAGAATTTCTGTAATTTCAGAATAATCATCTATTAAACAAGTATGAATACCATATCTTTTTAAATCTTGGATTTGTAGTTCTTGCTTGATTTTAGCATATTCATCATTGTCAGATTCCCTTTTCATTACGCAATAGTGCTGACGGGTTCCATGTTCATCTAATAAAACTCTTAGTCGAGCAATGACATAATTAAAATTAGGATCAGTAAAACTAAATCCTAAAAACAAAAATGTTTTTGTCAATAAATCCCCTTCTAAGACTTCTCTAAATAGTTTCCTATCAACATATCCATAATTTTCATAATCAGTTCTTGTGAAGACTGCCTCACTTGGATAACTAGCATCACCATGCATTTTATAAACAACAGCATCAAAAGACTTATTTGTTCCTCGCAATTGTTCATCTTTTGTTTTAACGTTCGGTAATTTTCTGTTCTCTTCTAAGGATTGCTCAATCAATCGATCATAATTTGTCGTCCAATAAGTGCTTATCGGTAATTGAGCCAATAACATGTGGTTTTGAGTCGGATTTGTCAATGCTACAAAATTTCTAGTTATTAAATCATCTATCCCTGTTCTATTTTTTGCATTGCAATAGTACTGTGCCAGACTTACCAAGTCATATTCTTTATCGACATTCAGACCAATCTCAATAGCAGGTTCTCTTAAAAGCTCTTTCCAACCTGTAAATCCGGCAGGAATAGAGAAACCCGCTCCTATAAAAGCAGCTAATTCTTCGCTTAAAATAGAATCGTAAAGCTTTTTTATTAAGAAGTTCTTAGATATCTCGCCATCAATCATATAATTCCCCCTCGTATAATTAAATTGAGAAACACATTTTTGTACCTCTTTATTTGCAACTTTTCCTACATTTTTATTTTACCATTTACAAACATTGTAAAATTAAGAAACGAAATAAACGAACTCACAAGTAAATTATACAATATTCAATTAAGAAAAAATAATTCTAACTTCAATGACATTAATACGACCCAACCAGTTCACTCTTTCAATGACAATCAATTATGATCTAATACGAATCTACCTATTATTATTTTTTTCTTGAAATTTTCTTTTATTGATTTCGAATTCTTCATATCTTTCTTCAATCTTTTCGCAGTCTTCTATTTCAGCAGATTCTGGTGTATAAGAGACAATTTTTATAAATGCATTTCCATTTACTAAGCTAGAAAAATCCTTCTTTATTATTTCTATGCCCCTGGTAATTTTACTTAAAGAAGACGTATCTAACTGCGACAACCCTTTAAACTGAGAAAAACTTATATTAAATGATTCTCCATATCGCTTTCTAGAAGCATCATTATTATAAGGCCCCGTTCCTACATTTATCAAAATCATATCAATCCATCCAATATAATCTTCTCTTTGTTGAATAAAAACACATATTTTAGATTCTGTTTAAACTTTCCTCATCTTTTTTGTTTCTGAAACAAGCTCTCATGTCAGTACAGCATATACTACAGTTGCTGAAGATACTAACCCCGAAAACAAAACAGGAAACGCACCTATGTAAGATTTTAAACCTCAAGCAACCTTACAAGAAATTAATACTTCAAAAAAAGGTATACGAAATAGTATACACCTCAAAAACCTCATATTTTTGACTAAAAAATCAAACACAAACGCCACCAAACAACGATACACAGTAAAATATAAACGCTTCACATCTCAGTTTTTCCATCAACTTTTATACTCATTTTACCAAAAAAGTCTATCGAAGATAACATAAGTATACCATTTTCTACTTCTCATATGAATTGCTTAAAATGAAATTTCTCCTTCAAAAAGGGGAATTAGAAACAACACCACCATCAAAGAGATGCTCCTGTTAATCGAAAAGCGTACCAAAAAGCCCACAACTGAGAAGATAAAACGAACTGGTTCAATTTTTATTTGGTATTAGCACAAGGTATATTCTATTTCGAATTCTCTCTTTTTCTTGGAAAAGAGAAAGAAGAAAGATCCATGTTATACTCATATGGTATATAATCTATTTAGCAGGAGGATACACTTTTCAATTAGTATTAGCAACTTTGAATAAAATAAATAAAAACTATATTATGATATACTACATAGTGAAAATATAATATCTTGTGTATACTGTAGAGCATAAAAACTAGATTTAACTAATCACTCATTATTGAGTTTTATTTTTTGAACTTTTTAATCACTAGAGCTCTTAATTATTTTTTTCATTTAAAAGTCAATACTCGGATTTACAAAAAATAGAATTAAGAATTAGAAACATTTGAAAATAAATCAACTTTTTCTTTTAGTCTGTAAGATTCACCTTTTATTGAAATCA
>NZ_AUPM01000071.1 GCF_003265365.1 Petrotoga sp. 9PW.55.5.1
GGAATTTTATTTGTTATGGTGATTATGGCAGTTTCAATGTTGGCAGCAAGTGATTCAGTGACAGTTCCAGTTTATTTGAACGTACCCGAATTTGTTAGATTGAGTGTTGCTCCTGGAGATGATGGACAATTTAATTTGGCTTTTGATCTTTTAAATCCTGATGCATCAGTACAAGATACGGTGGCTCTTTTAGCTGAAGCTAATGTAGCTTATATTGTAACTTCTTCAGTTACTGAGGTTGCTGGTTATGGAGCTTGGGTTGATCCTAATGTGTTTTCTGTATCCATTGACAATTCAGTTAGTGGTTTTGGAGCTGCTGGTAGTGTAACTTTTAATACAACAGCTACTATCAACGTACTTGATAATTTAAATTTGGGATCTGTAGCAGATGGAACAAAAATTGCTGATGTAACTTTCACTATTAGTAGTTTATAATAAATAATAATGTAAATAATAAGTGCCCCCTAAGAAAGGGGCATTTTTTATATAAAAAAACCAAAACAACTAACCCGTCTGTGACCACACCCTGAAATTACCCTTCAAAAAGGGGAATTAAAATCAACACCCCTTTCAAGCGGAGAATTAAACCTTTCAAAAAAAGAATTTAAAGCCGGTCAATCAAACTTTCTTTATACAAACTGGCCACAATTCCCTAATTCAGTAACTGTTTCACCAGGTGCAAGCACTCCTGTTGAAGTTAATTTCAATATCCCCTCAAATGCTCCGTTTGGAACCTACAATTTTATTTTAATGATTACACCGCAAGTTGAAACTGGTGGCACCATAGGTATAATTATTAGGTATGCAATAAGAATTACCGTACATATACAAGGAACTACGATAACAAATATTAGTGTTGAAAATGTTGATGTCATACCAGATGATGAAGCAAGGCCTAATTTGATTTAAAATCTTCAAAAGATTATTTTATACAAAAACTTACGATTGAATATACTTCTAAATTCTGATTGTATTTTTATTAGATTTTATTTTGCTTTTATTGTAATGAGTATAATTCAAAATGAAAAGAAAGAATTTTCCTAAATTTTTCTCTTTCGAGGGAGATAAATATGAAAACGAAAATAAAAAGTTTAATAATTATATTTATAATTTTGTTTTCTACATTAGCTTTTTCTATTGAAGCAAATACTACTGTGCCTATATATTTGGAAGTTCCTGAATATCTTAAAATCGCTTATATAGGATCTGGAAGTTTGGCTCAAGGAAGGTTGGACCTTTTTGCTACTATTGAAAATAAAAATGATTGGGTAAGTGATGATCTGGATTTTATAGTTCAATCTAACATTAATTATACTTTGGAAATGAGTTTTGCCGTTGAGAGTTCTCTTACTCAAAACGATCAAAATCACATAAGGAATGCATATACTGCAAAAATAGAAGATCAATATAATAATGAAATAATAACTATAAATAAAGGTCATAACAATGACTCTTACCAGGAAAACCCTGGTATTTCAACTTATAAGTTAATTTTCGAATTATTTATTAAAAATCCGATTCTCCAAATTTCAGGCAAAATTGGGGATATGTACATAACAGTATCAAGTATCTAAAATTGTTACACAATTCTTATTGAATTTTTATTGATAATTATTTGTTTTTTATTGTTGTATTTATAATTTAATTAAAGAAGTTTAATTACAGAAATAAAATAGAAGAAAAATATAAATTTTGAGGAGGGGTATTAATATGAAAAAAGTTTTAGGGATTTTATTTGTTATGGTGATTATGGCAGTTTCAATGTTGG
>NZ_AUPM01000072.1 GCF_003265365.1 Petrotoga sp. 9PW.55.5.1
AGACGGGGTAGTCAGTTTAATTCCCCTTCCTCGAAGGGGTGGATGCAGCGTTTTATGCTGCAGACGGGGTAGTCGCTTTTATTCCCCTTCTTCGAAGGGGTGGATGCAGCGTTTTATGCTGCAGACGGGGTAGTCGCTTTTATTCCCCTTCCTCGAGAGGTGAGAAAAATGAGGGGTGAGAATATAAAAAAGAAAAGCAAAAATGCCTTATGTACCAAAAGACCGTCCGTTTTACTTAAGAAATTCAGAATTGATCCCATTGTTGGAAGAGAACCGTAATTATTATAGTTAATGAGCTGAGATGTGATTACGATATCTAACTTGTTCACGATAGACAATCAAAACCAAGATAAATCCTAATATAGACTACAAATTGTTATTAATCCCTTAGATTTAGGTAATATATCATTTAACGATTAAAAAAATTCCTTTTTTGACTGTAGGGAATGGCTTAGAACATCATATAAATAAATTTCTAAACAAAAATCCAAAAAATGAAATTAATTAATTTAGTTCTATCTTTTATCTAAAAATTCAATATCTTTTCCTGTAGCATTTAATATCTTTTGAACAAAATCAATTCTAGGGTTTACCAAACCCCTTTCAAATCTTGATATTACTTGTTGTTGTACCCCTATATTTTCTGCCAATTCTTTCTGTGTAATATGATTTTCAGCCCTATATTCTATTACACTTTCTATTAATTTGTATTTTAATTCTAAATCATCATATATTTTTTTGATTTCTGGGTTTCCTTTTAATATTTTTTCCTTTTCCTTTTTATAATTATACAGTTTTTCCACTTTTATTCCTCCATTTCATCTATCAAATTTTTCATTTTTTGAAAAATTGGGTTCAATACAGTATCCCCTAATTTTCTAGACTTCTTAATTTTATAATCAAACAAAACTATGACTTCATTATTTTTTATAAAATAAAATATTCTTATTGGAACATTGCTTTCTATTCTTAATTCCCTTAAGTTAATACTCTTATATTTATAACCTGATAAAATTTTCGAATAAGGATAACTTAACAAATAAACCTTATTTTCTAATAAATCTAATATTCTAAAAATTTCAGCTACTGTGATTTTATCTTCTCTTTTGGAACTACTAGACAATTTATCTATATACTTTTTAAGTTTTTTAGTATAAATTAACGTCATATTTTACCCATCCCTAAAATGTATTATACAACATTTTTGTTGTATTTTAAAATTATTTTATTATTTCATCAAAAATACCATTGTATAATTATACATAATTATATCAATTTTTGTCGCTCAGAGCTTGTCAAAGAATCTGTCATCTCTTCTCTTTTCTGATTATCAAAAATTTTATTATTTTCTATCACCATAAAAACTTTGATAAGCCTCTCTTAATATGATTAGCCCTATCCTCTTTTGCTACCAAAATTCCGTTCTAAGTATATAAAATAATCAAATATTCTTTAATTCTTTCCAATTGTTGGGAAAACCCATAGAATCCAAAACATCTTTTATTAAAATTGTTTTCAATTTATTATCCAAAAAATTAATTTCTTTATTAATACTATCTATTAAATCTGAAAAATCTTCATATTTCAGAAAAAACTTCAAGCTAATCAGCAATGAAAACAAATCATTTCTCCCCATAATATATTTTCCTCTATCATTTTTTGGTATTGAAAAAAATTCATATATCTTAGTATTTTTAGGAGTTTTTATATTATGTTTTAAATTGAATTTTTTGTACTTCGAGTTATAAAATCTTAGCCCATGAGCTGATTTATTTCTAAAGAAAACAATATTTTTTAAAAGATTTTGAAATTCATTTGGTTGAATATTATAATACTTTGAAACCTTAGATCTTTCTGAATTTTTTAATATACCATAAAATTTATTAATATTACCTAATGTAAAAGCATTAATAGCAACCCACAAGGGAACATAACCATGATTATTTAAATAATGAGTTATAGTATCGTCTTTACCTATGCTTTTTGATATAGTCTCATTTAAAACATTAATTACTTCTTCAATTTTATTAGAACTAATCTTTTTAGAGGGAGTTCTAAAATTTTCTAATAAAAAATAATCTTTATGACCATATTGTTTTGAAAAATAATAAGCTATTAAAGATTTTATATTAAGTTCAATTTTCAAAATTTTAGATAAAAAAATCATCCTTAATTCTCTATCAAATTCAAAAAGTGCATATATTTCTTTAAAAGAAGCATCGTTTTTATAAGAATCTGGATTTTTCTTTTTTAAAAAAAGGTCTTTATACCCATTTATCACATTGTAGTAATTTTCAATCTCCAAAATCTTTTTATCACTTTGCTCTATTTTTAATCCTCTATTCCTTAATAAATCAACTTGTTCTTCTAATGTTTTAAAAACCTTTTCCAAAACCTCCACCTCATCCCCAGTATATAAAAAAAGGCCAAGGCTCTCAAAGAACACCTTGGCACCGTCTACTAAAGAAATTATAAAACTTTGTTGTTAAAAAAGAATTATGTAATAATTAACATTAAATTAATTATTACAACAGAGTTTGTAGTTCGAGTTTTAAATGTTATCTCGACTAAGATTGGACTTAAGTCAAGATAGTAGACAGAAAAAAGGGAAATAAAAACCAATAAACCTCACCAGAGGGGAATTTAAGCTATTTCTGCTTCTGTGAAGATAAATCAAAAGCAACTACCCCGTCTGTGACAAAAAGCGTCACAGCCACCCCTTCAAAAAGGGGAATTTAAACCCACATGCTTCTCAAAAGGCTGATTAATAACAATTTTTCTTCCTTGAAGAGGAATTAAACCTAAATTTTTTGCAAGAGATAAATTAATACTTATTTAGAAAGTTTTATACTATTATTTCAGAATTTCTTTTAATTCGTCTATTGTTATTTCTAATAGATTATCCATGATATAATCAATTGTTTTTTCATCGGTTTTTAAAATTTTGTCTTGCAATACTTTGGAAAATTCTTTTCCAAACCTTTTTGTTAACAATTTCACCGCAACTTCTTTTCTTTCTTCTAGTTTGCCTTTTTCAAGTCCCTCTTCTTTGCCTTTTTCAATACCTTCCCTCATGGCTTCTTCTCTATCTCTTTTAGCTATCTTTTCTAACGTGTCAAACATTTTTGGCACCTCTTTCTTCTATTTCTTTGAATTCTTCTATGTCTTCTTGAATCT
>NZ_AUPM01000073.1 GCF_003265365.1 Petrotoga sp. 9PW.55.5.1
AACGATAAGAAAAGCAGATAAGGTAGTAGTATTAAAAGATGGAGAGATAATAGAAGAAGGAACACACAACGAATTAATAGAAAGTTCTCCTGTTTACAAAGAGATCATCGAAAGTCAGTTAGTGGTGTGAAAAGAAGGGTTATCTCAGCTTTTTTATTTTTTTTCAAATTAACGTATATGATATAATTTGATTGAGTTCATTTATATAAGAAAAAGGAGATTTCATGCCTACAATACCTATATCTTATTAGTTCAATACAGTACCAAATTTGAAAATGAAGAGATTGGGGATTTGATGAAATGAGGAACTTAAAAAACGTTGAAAAAGAAATCAATGAATTGATATTATATTTAACTAAAAATACTAATGTTATCGCTTTTTTTATTTTTGGTTCTTTTGGCACTCAATACCAAAATCAAAATAGCGATATTGATTTTGCTATTCTATACGATAAAGATATTACTTTAAAAGAAGACCTTATGTTAGAAGTTAAAATAAGCGAAATATTTAAAAGGGACGATATTGACGTTGTTAATTTGAACAAAGTGCCAATAAATTTGCAACACAGAGTTATTTATACAGGAGACTTATTGTATTGTAGGGATAAAATAAAATTAGCAGATTTCAAAGAAAAAGTATTTAGAATTTATGGAGATTATGGAATTACTCTAAAATTCTTCTATGAAGACTATTTAAAAGGATTGATTGAGAAATGAACTTAGATAAAGAGAAAATAATAAAAAAGATGAATATTATTAAGAGGGCTCTTCAGAATCTCGTTGAACTTTCTCAAAATTCCAAAGAAGAATTTTTATCAGATTTTAAATATTATGATTCTGCGAAGTACAATCTACAAGTTGCTATAGAAGCTATGATAGATATAGGAAATCATATTATATCTAGATTAGATTATGAGCCTCCAAAAACTTATGCTGAAACTTTCGAGATTCTAAGTAAACACAATATCTTGCCTAACGATAAGGTAAACAATTACAAACTTATGGCAAGATTCAGAAACAAAATAGTTCACTTTTACGACGATATAAACGAAGAAGAAATATATAATATCTTATTAAATAACTTAGAAGATTTTGAGGATTTTTTGAAATATATTTCCCTTTTTTTAGAAAAAGGGAAATAAACGCAATCTTAGTTTTTAAAATAGAAAGTATAGTATCTTAGATTAATAAAACACCTTTAACATCTCAATTAGCTTCTCTCTTTCTTCACCTTCAAAAACACAGAAAGAAGTTACAGATAGTCTTCTTTTATGAGCTAATGTATAAAAGAGACACCTATATAGGCGTCCCCAATAGTTTTATGATGGAGAATTAATGAATTTTTATAGATTTTGATTATATATAAATAAGATGGTATTTAATCTGTTAAACTTATTTCAGTGAAATAGCAAAGATATGCATTGTTGGAATGTTTGGTAAAATAATAGATTTTATAGGGGTTTCTTTCAAAGGGATTTTTATTAAGAATAATTTAGGATTAATATTTTCTTTAATTCCTAAGTTATTATATCTGTAGTCGAAATTCATTAAGACTGTCTCTCCAAAAGCTGGTTCTTGGCACCAGTCTGAAAAAGATAAATTCTTTTGTTCACTTGTTTCATCGTTATAAACTATGGTGAGGTCTCCTTCGTAGTTACCATGATTACAAGAACCCACGGCATACAAGAATGAAGAAGTAAAAAAGTCATTTTTCAAATGAATTTCTTGAGAAGTACATATAACGTTATCTTCTCCATCAATTTTAAACTTAAAATAAACATCTTCATTTTCAAAGTGATAAATATCATTTTCTAATAATTTTTGAATCTCTTCTGCAGGGTACTTTGCTCCTAAAACTCCATCAGGGTTATCGAAATTTCCTGACTTTCTGTTTGGGAAATTAACTATTCCATCATTATTAAATAATTCATCTAAATTCAAAATATAACTCTCATTTATTTTCTCGGTAGATACTTCTACTTTTTGAACATACTGACTTTTTATCTCCGTTGGTTCATATTCTACTTTTATTGTGTCTTCCTGAGTAAATTCATAGTAATTATCTTTGAATTTGTAAACAAAACTGGGATCAACAGGTTTTAAAATAACTTGATCTATGTATATGTGGCTGTTGTCTGGTTTGAAATATAATATTATTTCATTTTTATTCATGTTTATTACTCCCAAACTATTTATACCTTTTGATGATTTTATAGTTCCTTCGATAGAATGATCTCCTGATGTTACTTTAAAAGTTGTGTGAGGTTCAAAAATACCACTGATGAAAATTTCATAAGTACCTGGATAAAAGTTATCTATAGTTTGCCTGACTCTAATACTTTCGTCAGTTTTCAGAACCACATTATTTATGTTTTCGAGAGTAAAACTGTATATTCCTGTATTCATTTTTTCAACCTCAAATAGATGGGCTTTCCTTCCAGAGATTATTATTGCTTGCGTTAATTCTTGAAATTCTATTGGTAAAGTTTTTAATCTTGTTAAACTTAATAATGCACAAATTGTTGATTCTGCCCCAGCATTACTATTTATATATACAGAATGCAAAGAATCGTATCCTTCGCCGTTTGGTCCGTACATAGGAGTATTCAAATGATTATTTCTTTCATAGAACCCACCAAAAAGGGCAGCCAAGTAAGCGTATTGAACATCATTTGTAACTTCATATAATTTTGTCAAAGTAGAAATGATTGGCTCAACCCCATAAGCTATTTGAGGGTATAGTTTTACATATTCTGATATTTCGTAAACAGGGCCTAAAGAAAGTAATGCTGGATAAAATTCATCTGCAAGAAGTTTTGCAGAATCCAAATATTTCTGATCTTGCGTAATTTTATAAAGCTCTACCAAAGCTTCTCCTTGCCTGCTTCCCCAACTATGCCAGATTAAATTTGTTTCGCCTTCGTTGTAAGCGCCTCTTAAAAACCCTTCTAATATTTGGGTTTTTAAAATAGAATCTCCTACCTTAATAGCTAATTCTTTAACTTTTTCATCTTTCGTGTATTTATAATATTCTATAACTCCCAATAAAAAAACCGACGAAACATCTGAATTATGATTTAAAAAATAATTTTCGTCTAAGCTTTTATATAAAAAACTATACGCTAACTTTGCAGAATTTATCAGCCGCTCTTGAAATTCTTTATCTGTTTCGAATATCTCTATGGCATTTGCAATGGACCAAAATGCTCTTGCGGCCCACCAATTAGCAGATTTCCTACTTGTTATTCCTTGCCTGTTTATTGTTCCATCTGAAAAAACAAAATTGTAAAAATCTCCATCAGTATCTTGAAAAGCCAAAACAAAATCCAAAGCTTCTTTAGCTCTTTGCAAATAAAATTCTTGGCTATCTATTTTGTAAAGTTCTGTATATAATATAGCGACACGTGCTACATCATCGACACAGGTAACTCCTTCTCCTTTAGCTTCTGTATGAACGTACTTATCGCCAAATTTTTCCGAATAAATCCAATAGCCAACTTTTGTTTGACCTTCTATTTTGAACTCATCTCTTAAAAATTCTAGATGATTCAAATTTATTTCGGGTAAAGCAAAAGAAATTAGTGGCAAAAATATCAATGAAAACATAATCAATAACTTCTTCTTCAATTTTGAACCTCCTTTGAATTTAGGGGATGGTTTCGCCCTATGCCTACTATAAATTCAAAACACTATTTCCAAATTATCTAATTTAAATAAAGAGTTTAGAGAGTTTTCTCTCTAAACCCTAATTTAATTACTTACAAGTTTTTATTCTTTTATAAAATATTTTCTGTTAATTATTCAATGAACAATTTAACATTTTGAATTTCATGTGTTCTATTTTCAAGAAGTTTGATAGCCTCTACGGAATTTTTAGCTGAGTACATTGAAAAATATCTCGTGTAAGTAAGTTTATCTCCTGCTTTAAATTTCATCATCCAATCAGCTTCCTTTGTATCTTCAAAAACTCCCTTGGTTGCTTCATAAATGTTTAGTTCTCCTGGTATCCAACGGAATATGCCATCTCTGAATTCTCTGCTTTCATAGAACCAAAAATCGCCGTACACGAATTTTTGAAGATCGGAATAAATAACAGGTTTTTCAGGTAATATTTCTGCTGCTATCAAATTATATTTATCGGAGAAGTTCGCTCTCCAATTCTCCATTGAAACAAAGCAGTATGTTGCTCCCCACCATAAAGGTTTCATTGATTCAATAGCTGGAAAAGCTATATAAGAATTTTCTTCTACGTTTATAACTGCATCTCTTTCTTTCCAGTATTCATAAGGAGATATTCCTAATTGTTCTGCCCAAATCATTCGTCTAAACATTGGAAGAATGTGAAAAGCATTGTCATCCAAACTTGTCAGAGGGGCGGTTGCCATAACCTGTAATTTCATTATATCAACATAATTAGTAAAAGAAAATTCGTTTTCTACAAGGATATCTCCCGTTTTAAAAATATACGACGATATTTTTTGATTAAACCCTGGTAGATCTTCATAGTACAACAAGCCTTGAACACATACTGCAACAGGACCTGCTTCATAAATTTTTAACTCTTTTACATTTAATCCTGCAGAAGTAGTTTCAACATGTCTACCTAATTTTTCATCAACATAATAGGTGCTTCCTGACCATCCAGCAATTCTCGCCGTTCCCAGTTCATTATACAAGTTACCTTCAACATTATTAAACTTAACAAAATTGGCCAACCCATGATTGTTTACTTTTACACTAAACTTATCTGAGGTTATAATGTATTCTCCGTCTTTTTCTTCAACCGTAAAAATAGGATTGAATTGTAATAATTCTAAATCCCAGTTATCAGAGACAACTATCTTTGCTTCTTTTTTGAAAGTGAACAATAACTTATCGCTTGAAGAAATTCTTCCATTTTGATCGATGTCAACAATTTGATATGGAATATCTTTGTTAGATGAATCCTTAACTCTTATAGAATACCAATTCGCATCAAAATCTTCGCCAACTAAATCCAACAACTCAGAAAAACTTATTACGTAGGGTACTTCTAAATCTGTTTTTTGTTCTGTAACTATTCTAATAATTTTTTCAGCTGAAAAAATTGACAAACCTAATGAAAGAATTACACAAAACACCAAAAATACCCTTAAATTCCTCATTTTATTACCCCCTTAAAGTTTTATCTTATTTGTAAGCGCTTACATATTTATTTTAATATAAATATAAAAAAAATCAAAACGTGATTATGAGCGATTAAATAGGAATAGAGACAATTTAGAGAGATTATTCGGGAATAATTAAAGAATTCTTGGAAAATTAAGATTTAAAAAATTACATTTAATTTCAGTTTTTGTTTTGTATTTATAAATTAAATATTTTATATCTAATCGCAAATAAATCACTATAAATCCTTTTAATCGATGATAATCTCGTATAGTCATCGTTGGCATTTTATTTACCGTATGATATAATAACTATGTAAGCGCTTACAGATAGGAGGAATAAAAATTGTCTACAATAGATGATGTGGCAAAGTTAGCAGGAGTCTCTATCGCAACTGTTTCAAGAGTTTTAAATGGGAAAAATGGAATATCAGATAAAACAAGAGAAGCAGTACAAAAGGCTATAGAAGAGTTAGATTACAAACCTTCGAGGACTGCTAGGGATTTAGCTAATAAAAGAAGTTTATTAAACATAGGAGTAGTAATCAGTGAAAGAATTGAAAGAATCTTAAATACAAAAGATCTTTTTGGGATTAGAGAATTTTATACAACAGTATTAACAGGAATAGAATCGTATATAAAAGAGAACAAATACACTTTGGATTTAAGAATGTTTAGTAATTGTGATGATGATTTTATTAAAAGCATAGATGGGCTATTAATAATAGGAGGAGATCAGTTACCAGAATGTATAAAAAACGCTGAAATCCCTAAAGTGTTAGTAGATAATTATATCCCAAGTTTAAAAGTTGATTCTGTTATATCAAACGGTTTTGATGGTGCTTATTATGTTATAAAAAAGATGATAGAAAGAAATTATAAAAGAGTAGTACATATACATGGGCCATTAGATTTTTACAGTTTTAGAAATAGATACGAAGGTTATACTGCTGCAATGTCTGAAAAAGGATTATTACCTCAAACATTTGAATGCGATGAAACACGAAATGGGATTTGTTATGCCTTGAATTTAGCTTTATCAAAAAATCCAGAAGTAATTTTTGCTTCAAATGACGTCATAGCTTTAATAATTCTTGATGAATTGAAAAAAATGAAAATTAATGTTCCAGATGATATTCAATTGATAGGTTTCGATGACATAATATCTTCTTCTATTTCTGAACCAAAATTATCTACCTTGGAAGTGTTCAAATATGAAATGGGAAATATTGCAGTAAGTAGATTAATAGATCTTATTAACGGTAAAAATCCTCACCCTGCAGTTATATCTCTTTTTACTACTTTTGTAGAAAGAGAGAGTACGCTTAAAAAATAAAGCTTTAGAAGCCAACCTGCGTTTTAAAGGAATTCTAAACTGAAGCTTTTATAAAAATAAGGGAGGTTAGATGGTATGAAAAAGTTATCAGTATTATTGTTAATAGTTTTAATATCAACATTTGCTTTATCTCAAACAAAACTTGTATTTTGGACAGCACCAAATCCACAACAAGAAGCTTTTTGGAAAGAAGTTGTAGCAGAATATGAATCTTTACATCCTGAAATAGAGATTGAATGGTCTACTATTCCAGCGGCAGGTAGTTCTGAAGAAGCAATATTAACAGCAATTGCATCTGGAAGAGCCCCTGATATTTCTACAAACATTTTTTCAGGATTTGCCGCACAATTAGTCGAAATAGATCAGCTTATGGAATTAGACAAACTTGATGGTTTTGATGAATTGGTGGAAGCAAGAAAGATGGGAAGTATCATTGAAGGATGGCAAATAAATGGTAAAAACTATGTAATACCTATTTATTCAAATCCTATTTTGATGTGGTGGCGATCTTCTCTTTTAAGGGAAGCCGGATTTGAAAATCCACCAAGAACATATGGCGAAATATACGAATTCTCTAAAAATTTCGTTATACCGAAAGAAAGATATTCAGTTCAAATTATTCAAGGAAGAAACTGGTGGGATAGATGGTTTGATTTTATTACTTATTATTACGCAGCAAGTGAAGGAAAATCATATGTAGATACATCAAAAGGTAGAGCGACGTTTAACGACGAAGCTGGAAAGGAAGTTGCAGAATTTATAAACACAATGTTTAGAAACGAATGGACAGCTGTTGATCTTGGTTCCAACCCTTTCTACATTGGGGATATAGCAGGAGGGTTAAGAGGTCCTTGGGAAATATCTTTTGCTCAAAACCAATTTCCAGATATAGTAAGTGATATCGTTATTTCTGCTCCCCCTGTTCCTGACAGTTATCCTCAAGATAAACCAATCTACACTTTTGCAGATGCAAAAGGACTTGTAATTTTTAAAACAACTAAGCATCCAAAAGAAGCTTGGGATTTTGTAAAATGGGTTTTTTCAAGAGAAGATTTCGACTTGAAATGGCTTGAATACACAAAGATGCCACCCGCAAGAGAAGATCTCTTAACGAACGAATTATTTTCAGATTTTTGGGAACAAAATCCTTTGGCAGCAGAATACGCTAAATACGTTCCTTACGCTGTGCCACCTGCAACAATTTCAACAACAGTTGATGTACAAGATTTAATGACTTTTGAGTTAGTAGAACCATTAATGTATGGAACCAAAGATCCAAAAAAGGCTTTAGATGATGTAATCAAGGCAATAAACAGGATACTTTGGTAAAGGTAGGGGAAGATGATGGCTAAAAGGTTAACAAATTTAGCAAAAAAGGAAGCAAGGAAAGGATTAGGCATATCTTCAATATATCTTGTATACACTGCGATATTTTGGGGTTATCCCTTTGTGTGGTTGTTTATCCTCCTTTTTTCACGATGGAGATTTGTAGGTACTCCTCAATTCGCTGGTTTATACAATATTCAGAGGGTCTTAACAGACCCTCTTTTTTGGAAAACTGTTGGTAATGTGTTCCGATTTATGCTCTATTATATTCCTTTTGTTTTACTTGGCTCTTTACTTTTTGCAATAGCACTTAATAAACTTAAAGTTGGTAAAACATTTGTTGCTTTGTCTTTTTTGGTTGCAAATGTATCATCAGGAGTTGCCTATTCTATTATGTTTTCAAATTTATTTTCAGTGAATGGACCTATAAATAGAACTCTTTACAATGTTTTTGGAATAACTATTCCATGGTTTACAAGTCCGCAATTGGCAATGTTTTCAATTTCATTGATAGTTATTTGGAAATTCATAGGATATTATGGACTAATATTATACGCTGGTCTGACCGCTATTCCAAAGTCTTTGTATGAGGCAGCAGAATTAGATGGAGCTGGAAATTTAACAAAGTTTTTTAGAATTACGCTTCCCTTATTAAACCCATCTATAGTAATGGTAATGGTTTTAGCTATAACTTTAGCCTTTGGAATATTTACAGAACCATATATGATAACGGGAGGAGGTCCTATGAGAAGTACTTTGACTCCAATGATGCATATGATAACAACTGCTTTTCAAAGGATGGATCCAACTTATGCTGCAACAATGGCTGTATTTGTGGCTATTATAAGTTTTGGCTTGATATTGGTAGTTAGAAAAACTATAGAAAGAGAAGTTGATCTGGTATGACAAACAAAAAGATAACAACAGGTAATTTAATACTTCATATAGTAATGTTCGGTCTAGCATTAGTTTGGTTATATCCATATGCATGGTTATTTTTAGCATCGGTAAAACCTTCTGCTGAAATTTATACAAGATTTTTACCCACCAGATTTACTTTAGAACATTTTAGATTTATTCTGGAAAGTGCTGAAAGAATGAATAGACCTTTTGTAAGAGCTTTTTTTATCAGTCTATTTATCTCAGTTACGGTTACAATTTGTGTTATAATCACTTCTGCAATAATTTCTTTTGCACTTTCAAAATATCGTTTTAAAGCTAGAGAAGGTATTTTCAATTTCATTATTTTTCAAATGGTCTTCCCCGGTTTCATGTTTACAATTCCTTTATATATATTAATGAGAAATATGAATTTATTAAATTCATTAGCTGCTCTAATCGTTCCTTTTGTAATGAGTGGATGGGGGATTTTTATGATGACACAGAGTTTCAGAGGAACTCCAAATGATTATATAGAAGCCGCTAAGATAGATGGAGCTTCTGATTGGTTCATTATTTTTAGGATAATGCTTCCTTTAAACAATTCTGTTATGGCAATTGTAGGTTTATTTACGTTCATAGGTGTATGGGACAATTTCATGTGGCCACTTATAGTAATACAAGATTACTATAAAATGCCACTTTCCGTTTTATTGGCAAGTTTTAATCACGAGTACGGCGCATATATAGGCCCTGTTATGGCTGGATCTGTTATACAAACTCTGCCAATGGTGTTAATCTTTATAATATTTAGAAAAGCATTCCTGCAAGGAATTTCAATGTCTTTAAAATAAAAATACTCAAAAGCGAAAGGAAGGGATTTAATTTGAATTTAAAGTTAAAAAGGCATCCGTTAAACCCTTTATTTGGACCAAATCCTATGCATTTATGGGAATCTAGATACGTTTTTAATCCAGCGGTAGTATACGATGGAGAGGTTTTTCATATGTTGTATCGTGCTCAAGGAGAAGATATGGTTTCCAGAATAGGATATGCAGCTAGTGTTGACGGAGTACATTTCAACAGAATGGAAAAACCAGTATTTGAACCTAATGATCTATCAGAATTATATGGAGTTGAAGATCCTAGAATTACTTACTTAAATGGGAAATACTATATGTGTTATACCGCTTACTCTCCAAAAAACGCAAAGATAGCTTTGGCATCTACGGGAAATTTTTTTACATGGAAAAGGTATGGTATTATTTTACCAGAAAGTCCAAATAAAGATGCCGCTCTATTTCCTGAAAAGGTTAATGGAAAATATGTTCTTATCCATAGATTAGAGCCTGATATATGGTTTGCTTACTCGGATGATTTAAAACATTGGGGAGATTACAAAAATATTGCATCACCTCGTGAGGATTATTGGGATAATTTAAAGATTGGAGCAGGTGGACCACCTTTGAAAACACCTTATGGGTGGTTGTTTTTGTATCATGGGGTACAAGAAGATGTTAGGCCAGTATATAGACTTGGATTTATGCTTTTAGATTTAAATGACCCATCAAAGGTGTTAAAAAGAACAGAAGAACCAATTTTGGAACCAGAAGAAAATTGGGAAATTTTCGGAGGAGTTCCTAACGTTGTTTTTTCTGATGCCTTAGTTGAATATAAGGATAAATACTATGTATATTATGGTGGAGCAGATAATTATATTGCTTTAGCCACCATTTCAAAAGAAGAGATTTATAAATGGATAACAAAATAAAAAACCGGGATTATGAACTGCCCCATGTCAAGTAGACACAAAAATTAATAAAAAACTATATACAACGGGATGCTTGGTTTCTGAACTCAACGGGAGCCAGGCATCCAAGATTTTCTGGAATCTATCTTTGTTATAAAATTGGTTCTATTCCCCTTCCTCGAAGGGGTGGATGCAGCGTTTTGTGCTGCAGACGGGGTAGTCACTCTTTAATTTGCTTTTAGCAAATTATATGTACCACACCCTGTCAGAC
>NZ_AUPM01000074.1 GCF_003265365.1 Petrotoga sp. 9PW.55.5.1
TTTCATCCATTGGTATACGTATCTTATACGGTTATTAGTTATTGGTTATCTTTGTTTTTCTGTTTTGTTCATTATTTTTCTTCCCATTATTTGTAGTATGTATTTTAATAATTGGAATATGACTTTCTTGTCTTTATAACTCTTTGTGCTCAAATAATATGTATATATTATTCCTTCTTGGTTGTCTATTTTGGTTTTCCACAGCAAATCTGATTGTGCATTTTGAAATCCCTCATCTACATAGCTTCCATTTTCTTTTTCTATATGTTCTAAGTCTATCGCTTGCGCTACTTTTTCTGGTAAGTAGTTTCGTAGAAAATCTTTTGCTACTTCTATGTCTCCAAAGTTTCTTTTGAAAAAGGCATCGTGTGGATTGTTTATTTCATTCATTAGTTGTCCTCGCTTTGTTTGTAGGATTGAAGTTTTCTATTTAAATTATACCATAGAAGTGATGGTTTTGGTTTTGAAGTAAAATTCCCCTTCCTCGAAGGGGTGGATGCAGCGTTTTGTGCTACAGACAGGGTAGTTACTCTTTAATTTGCTTTTAGCAAATTATATGTACCACACCCTGAAATTCTGCTTCTGTGAAGGTAAATCAAAAGCAACTTCCCCGTCTGTGACCACACCCCGGCTGCGACAAAGAACGTCGCATCCACCCCTCTCAAGAGGGGAATTTCTATTATATTTATCCTTCAAAAAGGGGAATAAAAGCAAATTTGAAACAATTTCATATCCTTGCCTCTTTTTAAAGTGGGCAAGGAAAATTGGAGGCAGTTGATATGGAACTAACCGATAGAATGATTGAAAAGGCTACCCTTCCTAAGATATGTCTTGTTTAACACAGCCTCACAAAAACACAAAACACCTGTTATCAAAAAAAATGCCATATTGTATAAAATATTCAATTTTAACTTAAAAAAATTGTAAACTTGAAGTTTTTCTGTTATAATTAACCATACTAATGTTAGCGAGGTGGTAAAATGACTGAACAAATGACCGTAAGCTATAAAAAGCTTTGGAAATTACTAATTGATCGGGATATGAAGAAGAAAGATTTACAAGCAGCAGCGAAGATCAGTCCATCATCTATATCAAAGCTTTCAAGAAACGAGAATGTTAGCATGGATGTTTTAATAAAAGTATGTTCAGCACTCAAAGTAAATTTTGAAGATATTATGGAATTAGTGCCGAATTCGACTGAAGAAAGGAAGTAAAATTATGACTGATAATAAAAACGGACAAGAACGCGCAGAATTACACCGCACTATATGGAATATAGCAAATGACCTTAGAGGTAGTGTAGATGGCTGGGACTTTAAGCAATATGTCCTTGGAATACTCTTTTACCGTTACATATCTGAAAATATCACCGCCTACATTAACGCTGAAGAACATGAAGCTGGGGATAGTACATTTGACTACGCTAAGCTGCCTGATAACATAGCAGAGCGGGCTCGAGAAGAACTAGTTAAAACAAAAGGCTTTTTTATTTTGCCTAGTGAGCTTTTTCAGAATGTTCGTGCCCATGCGAAGGATGATGAAAATTTAAACGAAACACTGCAACGTATTTTTAAGAATATTGAAGCCTCTGCCCGAGGAACAGAAAGCGAAGATAATTTCAAAGGCTTATTTGATGATATTGATGTAAACAGTAATAAGCTGGGCGGAACAGTGACAAAACGAAATGAAAAGTTAGTCAAGTTACTAAATTCCATTGCTGAAATGAAACTAGGAAACTTCAAAGATAATTCAATCGACGCATTTGGTGATGCCTATGAATTTTTGATGGGTATGTATGCATCCAATGCAGGAAAAAGTGGTGGTGAATATTATACTCCACAGGAGGTTTCTGAATTACTTACTCAATTGACTATTGTGGGGAAAAAAGAAGTCAACAAAGTATATGATCCTGCCTGTGGTTCTGGCTCTTTGTTACTCAAATTTGCCAAAATTCTTGGGAAAGAAAATGTGCGACAGGGATTTTTTGGGCAAGAAATCAACATCACAACCTACAACTTATGCCGAATTAATATGTTCCTGCACGATATTGATTATGATAAATTCGACATTGCCCTTGGGGATACGCTAACGGATCCTCAACATTGGGATGATGAGCCCTTTGAAGCCATTGTTTCCAATCCTCCATACTCCATTAAATGGAAAGGAGATGACGATCCCATTTTGATTAATGATCCCCGTTTTTCACCAGCAGGGGTGTTAGCACCTAAATCCAAGGCAGACCTTGCTTTTATTATGCACAGTCTTTCTTGGCTTGCAACAAATGGAACAGCGGCGATCGTCTGCTTCCCAGGTGTGATGTATAGAGGAGGGGCTGAGAAGAAAATTAGAAAATACCTTATTGACAACAACTACATTGATTGCATCATTCAGTTGCCCTCAAATCTGTTTTATGGTACAGGCATTGCTACTTGTATCATGGTTCTTAAAAAATCCAAGAATGAAAACAAGACCTTGTTTATTGATGCATCCAAAGAATTTGTCAAGGTCACAAATAATAACAAGCTGACTCAGGAGAATATTGAAAAAATTCTTAATGCCTTTAAAGACAGAAAGGATATTGAATATTTTTCAAAACTTGTACCAAATAACGAAATCGTAGATCAGGATTACAACCTGTCTGTTTCTAATTATGTGGAACAGCAGGACACAAGAGAAAAAATTGATATTGTCAAACTCAACGCTGAAATAGAAAAAATTGTGGCAAGAGAACAGGTGTTAAGAGAAGAGATTGATAAGATTATTGCGGAAATTGACCTGCCTGCTGGCAGGCAGGGGTGTGCTAATGAATAAGTGGTATGTGTATATAATTCTTTGTGATGATGGCTCACTTTATAAAGGACATACGAATAATTTAGAACGCGGATACAATGAGCACTGTTTGGGTAGAGGAGCAAATCACACTAAACTGTACAAGCCTGTAAAAATAGTATATTCAGAGCAAGTACCATCTCTTGAAGATGCTGTTGCAAGAGAAAAATACTTTAAAACAGGAAGTGGAAGAGAATGGATAAAGAACAAGCTTAAGGAGATGAGTGAATGAGTGAGTTAGATTGTCAGCCCAATAGGCTAAATGAATTGATTGCTGAACTTTGCCCTGATGGGGTATCTTATAAACGGCTTGGCGAGATTGGATACTTTTATGGAGGCCTTAGTGGTAAATCAAAACACGATTTTGCCAATGGCAATGCAAAGTTCATTACATATATGAACGTTTACTCCAATTTAGCCGTAGATACTGAAATCAGCGATATGGTTAAGATTGGAGAAAACGAAAAACAAAACACAGTTAAACATGGAGATATTCTTTTTACTGGCTCATCTGAAACACCTAATGAGTGTGGAATATCATCGGTTTTAACGAAGGAAACGAACGAAAAGTTGTATTTAAATAGTTTTTGTTTTGGTTTCCGTTTGATAGATAAAGATTTGCTTTTGCCAGATTTCTCAAAGTATCTGTTTCGCTCAAAGGAAATTAGAAAACAGATTATTCGAACAGCAAATGGAGTGACACGCTTCAATGTATCAAAGGAGAAAATGGAGAAAGTTGTTATCCCCGTCCCCCCGCTGCCTGTACAGCAGGAAATTGTCCGCATTTTAGACAATTTCACAGAGCTTGTAAAAGAGCTTACAACAGAGCTGACAGCGGAGCTTACAGCAAGACAAAAGCAGTATGAATATTATCGGGATAAATTGTTGACCTTTGGGGATGAAGTAGAATTTAGGACACTTGAAGAAGTATTCAATATTAAGAACGGTTATACCCCATCTAAAAGTAATCCGACATATTGGGAAAATGGTTCATTGCCTTGGTTTAGAATGGAAGATATTAGAAAAAACGGGAGAATATTATCTGATTCTATTCAACATATTACTCCACAGGCAGTAAAAGGAAAACTCTTTCCTGCAAATTCAATTATATTAGCTACTTCAGCAACAATTGGTGAGCATGCACTGTTAACGGTTGAAGCATTAGCAAATCAAAGATTTACTTTTTTAAGTATAAAAAAACAATATGTTGATAAATTGAATATGAAATTTTTTTATTACTATTGTTTTATTATTGATCAATGGTGCAAAAACAATACTTCAGTTGGGAATTTTCATTCTGTCGAAATGGTAAGATTAAAAAAATATAGGTTCCCCCTCCCCCCACTACCTGTTCAGCGAGAGATCGTCGCAATCCTCGACCGGTTTGATGCTTTATGTAACGATTTAACAAGCGGTCTACCTGCCGAGATTGAGGCAAGACAAAAGCAGTATGAGTATTATCGGGATAAATTGTTGAGTTTTAAGGAGATGAAATCATGAGTATATATAATATTGTAACAAGTACAGATGAGGCAACTGTAGTTGCTGAATATGCGGCAGAATATGCTGTTCGCTCAAAAAATTATCAGAGCGAGGCAGATATGGAACGGGATTTAATTGATTTATTGGAGAGCCAAGGGTATAAATATTTACCGATACATAAGGAAGCCGACTTGGTTGACAACTTGCAAAAACAGCTTGAATTACTGAATGGTTTTAAATTTACAGATAGTGAATGGAACAGTTTTTACACAAAGTGTATTGCTAACAGCAATGAAGGCATTATAGAAAAGACCCGAAAAATACAGGATGATTATATACAGATACTAAGGCGAGATGATGGGTCAACGAAAAATATTTACCTTTTGGATAAAAAGAATATCCATAATAATCGTCTGCAGGTCATTAATCAATACGAGGAATCAAAGGGGACATATGGCACTCGTTATGATGTGACAATTCTCGTCAATGGACTGCCACTTGTTCATGTGGAACTTAAACGGCGTGGAGTAGCAATTCGTGAAGCCTTTAATCAAATTAATCGATACCAGCGTGACAGTTTTTGGGCGGGGTCAGGTTTATTTGAATATGTGCAGATTTTTGTCATTTCCAATGGAACACATACCAAGTATTATAGCAACACAACCCGAAATAATCATATCCGTGAGCTAAACAACAGCCAAAGCAAAAGAAGCAAAAAAACAAGCCATAGTTTCGAGTTTACAAGCTTTTGGGCTGATGCTAACAATAAAACCATCCCCGACCTTGTGGATTTTACCAGGACATTCTTTTCAAAACATACGCTCTTAAACGTTCTGACCAAGTACTGTGTTTTTACCTCCGAAGAACTACTCCTTGTTATGCGTCCTTATCAAATTGCTGCTGCGGAACGCATATTATCTCGTATAGTTTTATCAAATAACTATAAAAAAACGGGAACAACCGCTGCAGGCGGCTATATTTGGCACACAACAGGTTCTGGAAAGACATTGACCAGTTTTAAAACAGCCCAATTGGTTTCTAATCTGTCTTTTGTGGATAAGGTTCTTTTTGTTGTGGATCGTAAAGACTTAGACTATCAGACGATGAAGGAATACGACCGCTTTCAAAAAGGAGCTGCAAACGGGAACAACTCCACCAGGGTTCTGCAAAGGCAACTGGAGGATAAAGACGAAAAAGGAAATCCTCATGAATATAAAATCATTGTAACCACAATTCAAAAGCTTGATATCTTTATCCGTAAAAATAAACAACATGATGTTTATAAAAAACATGTTGTGATGATTTTCGATGAGTGTCACCGCTCTCAGTTTGGTAGTATGCATCAGGCCATTACAAAGAGCTTTAAGAATTACCATATTTTCGGATTTACCGGAACACCGATTTTTGCTACAAATTCCAATTCAGGGGGGAACCCACTATTTCGGACAACAGAGCAGGCCTTTGGTGAGAAACTGCACACCTATACCATTGTGGATGCAATTAATGACAGGAATGTATTACCTTTCAGAATAGATTTTATCAATACCATCAAGATGCCGGAGCAAATCCAGGATAAAAAAGTCTATAATATAGACCGTGAGAAAGCTTTGGCTGACCCACAGCGAATTAGTGAAATTGTTTCTTATGTTCTCGAACATTTTGATCAAAAAACCAAGCGCAGTAGCTTTTATACAATTTCTGCAAAGTGGGAGGAAACGGACAAACAAAATCCAAAGAAAAGGGTAGAGAAGCGTGAAACAAGGCTTGTTGCGGGTTTTAATTCTATATTTGCTGCTGCATCTATCCCAATGGCAATCAAGTATTACAATGAATTTAAAAACCAAATAAAAGAAAAGAACCGTAATCTAATTATAGCCACTATTTTTAGTTTTAGTCCCAACGAGGAAGAACCTGGTGGTTTATTGCCAGACGAGGATTTTAACATGGGAAATCTTGACCAGAGCTCAAGGGATTTTTTAGAGTCAGCTATCAAAGATTACAATACAACTTTCAACACAAATTATGATACCTCAGCGGACAAATTCCAAAACTACTATAAAGACTTATCTCTACGTACAAAAAACCGAGAGATCGATATATTAATTGTCGTGAATATGTTTCTTACGGGTTTTGATGCCACTACCCTCAATACTCTTTGGGTAGATAAAAATTTAAGACAACATGGACTCATTCAAGCATTTTCAAGAACAAACCGTATTTTAAACAGTGTTAAGACCTACGGAAATATCGTTTGTTTCAGGGATTTAAAAGAAGAAACAGACAAGGCGCTTGCCCTTTTCGGCAATAAGGATGCAAAAAGTATTGTTCTTCTAAAAACATATCATGACTACTATAATGGCTATGATGAAAAAGGGGAGCATAAGCCGGGCTATAAAGAGCTGATTGAAACCCTTACTACACAGTATCCCCTCGGACAAACTATAACTGGTGAAGATGCCCAAAAGGAATTTATACGTCTGTATGGAGCTATCCTCAGACTTAAGAATATTCTTACTGCTTTCGATGACTTTGAAGGAAACGAAATTTTGCCCGAAAGAGATTTTCAGGATTACCAGAGTACTTATATTGACCTATATCAGGAATACAGAAAAGGGACTGATAGTGACAAGGAAACCATTAATGATGATATTGTCTTTGAGATAGAACTAATCCGTCAGATTGAGGTAAACATTGATTATATCTTAATGCTTGTGGCCAAATACCAAGAATCCAACTGCAAGGATAAAACCATTCTTACAACCATTGACAAGGCAATTAATTCAAGCATTGAACTTCGTAGCAAAAAAGAACTTATTGAAGACTTTATAAAGCAAGTTAATGTTACAACAAAAGTAGATGAAGAATGGCAAAAATTTTTGTATAAACGCAAAGAAGAAGATATTACAGCAATTATCGAAGAAGAAAAATTAAAACCTGAAGAAACCAGACGTTTCGTTGACAATGCTTTTCGGGATGGAATGCTTAAAACAACTGGTACAGCTATTGATAAAATCATGCCTCCCGTATCTCTCTTTAGTGGTGATCGAGCAGCGAAAAAGCAAAGTATTATTGAAAAGTTACGTAAATTCTTTGAGAAGTATTTAAGATTGGTCTAGTCTATATCGTGTGATGAAGGAGCATTTTGAATCGGTAAAATTATTGAACATGATTTACTTCCAAAACAAAAACCAAGAAGAAGCAACTTAAAAGTAAAAGTTGATTTTATCCAATTATGTAACTTAGCTATATAATGAATTATCAAAAATTGGTATTATTCAGCATCTAAAAGATACCTCATAGCTTACTGTGGAGGACATGTTGCAAATTCTTACAATTGCATATAACCTAGAAAATTTTTATTTTACCGTTTACATCACTCTCCCTTCTAAAAATGGATATAAGAAAAGCGCCTATCTTGCGATAGATGCTTTTCAAACAAGGTTTTATTTAATTTTAAAACGCAAACTTGAAATAATGGTATTATTGGCGGTTTGTTGTTTCAAGTTCCTTTGCGCAGAATATCCAGATATGCTTCATATGCAAGGGTATGGTTTCTGCTGGTCTTGGATGTTTGAACGAGAATACCTGCATCGACTAAGCGGGAAACAGCACTTGAGAACGTGTTGAAAGCGATATCTAAAGCCTCTGCAGTTTTTCGGATCTCTATAATGGGATTGGTTTCCAAGTAGTTGAAAACAAGCATTGCATTTTTTGCTGAGCGGCCCATTTTTGATATTACATCCACATTTGCATCGTGCAGGACAATCAGTTCATCGATTGTGTTAGTAGCATCTTCGGCAGACTCCATGATAGCCTGCAAAAAGAATTTTATCCACTGTTCGTAATTGCCTTTTTCTCTTACTTCAGTCAAGCGGTCGTAATATTCCACACGGTTTTTCTTCAGGAAATACGAAATATACAGCGCCGGAGTAGTCAGAACTTTTTTTCCATCAAGAACAGCGTAATCAGCAAACGTCCAACACGGCCATTTCCATCAAGGAATGAGTGGATGGTCTCGAACTGGTAGTGTATCAAAGCTGCACGAATCAGTGAATCCAAATCGTCATCAGCATTGATGTATTTTTCGAGGTCGGACATTGCATCAATCATATCATCCGGAGACGGAGGAATGTATCTGGCATTTTTTAATGTGCTGCCTTGACCGCCAATCCAGTTCTGCGAATATCTAAAACTCACCGGGGCTTTTTTCCTGACCTCGTACACCTTCCATCAAAACCGCATGGGTTTCTTTGATCAGTCGATTGCACAGTGCGGTCAAGTCCCATAATAGTGGACACAGCACCGTCGATTTTCCCTGTGGTTTTTCTTTGTTTGCTTTTATGTTTCCGCCCAGATCTTTACAGATGAAGATGTTGTCCATCATCCAGCACAGGACTGGATGACCGCCGTGAGCATTTTTCTGCTCCAAGGTCAGCTTCATCAATTTCTTCGTTGGAGGCGACATATCCTTGAAGTCCTGAAAAAGGCACTACCGTGAAGCCCATTCCCTCCAAGTTCTGCACCATCTGCACAACGCCCCAGGGGTCAAAGGCAATTTTGTAATTGGTAAAATAATAGGCGCAATTTTATACCGCGAAGACGGTAGAAGAGGTTATCTCTACCATCTCGCTATTGATAAAGATTACAGAAGAAAAGGAATAGGAACGAAACTGGTAAACTTAGTTTTTGATAATCTAAAGAAAAAAGGCATAATGAAATAACACCTTTATGTTTATGATGAAAATCAATTGGGTAAAACATTTTGGGAAAGAACTGGTTGGTACAAAATAGATGAATTGCTAATCTATTCGAACGATATAAAATAAATATAAAGGTAACTTTGGTTTTTATATGTCCATTTCTATTGTCTATAAGAAGAAAGGTATTTCTCTCTTAAAATGGAAGAATCTTCTGATGATATTTCAGATATTTTTAAACCGCTCTTTAATGCCTCTAAAAAAATTTGAGCAGTTTTTTCGCATATTAATGAAGCTATTAGTGCTTCAGACCAAGTTTCACCAACAGTTATTAATCCATGATTTTTTAGAATGACCGCATTATTGCTTCCTAAAGCGGAAACACTGTTTTCCCCTAATCTCTTTGTTCCAGGCAATGCATATTCCGCAACGTTTATTTTACTTCCTAATAACATAACACTGTCTTCAACTAACGGCGGAATATGATCGACGATCAATGAAACTGCAGTAGCATAAATTGGATGTGTGTGAATCACTACTTTTACATCTGCTCTTGCAGCATATATTTTTAAATGCGTAGGTAGCTCCGAAGAAGGATTTTTACCTGATAAAATATTCCCCTCCAAATCTACTTCAACTATATCGTTCTCTTTCAGGGTATCATAAGGAACACCCGAAGGAGTAATGTATATTTTTTCTCCATTTTTAATAGAAACATTACCCCATGTTCCTTTAACAAGTCCAAATTCATTTATTTTTTTAGTAATGTTTAAAATTTCTTCTTTTATCATAGTTTTATATTATCTCCTTCGATTTTTAATTTTATGGTGCCTTTATAAATTTAAAAACTGCTTTTAACAATTAAACCAAAATTCAGATTTATAAAAATACTCTTCGATATCACATCTTTATCTAACGTTTTTGTTTTTCCATTTTTCTAACTTCTATATTTTAAAATGTTATCATTAGCTGCTATAAGAAAATAATCAAAGATAAATCCTATTAATAAAAAAGGACAAATTATAAAACTCTTTAAAATTTAATGAATCCTTTTTCTATTCAAATAAAATTTAAATAAAGTAGCGTTATAATAATCTAATGAATAAATAATAGGCAAACTTGAATAATCATAAACAGTTTGCTTTAATAATAAAAATAAAATATCCTCGCTTATTTTCAAACTTTTAGCTTCTTTTTTATCGAAAAAAAACGGCTGAATTTCCGCCAAAGCCCCATTTATGGTTATTCCTAAATCCTCTTCAAAATATCTGATCATAGATTCTTTTGGGAAAAATTTTGGTATATTCTCTTTGAAAATTTTTATTGGAACTGAACTTATAGAATACACGGCAAACTCTTTATTCGCATATCTCTTGCGGTAGTAAGTAACAATTTTTTCGCCTTCTTTAAGATCTAACTTTTCTTTTATTTCTTTAGTTGGTTCTGTAATTTCTACTTTTATGTATTCGGTGCTGGGTTCATAATTAAGATTTTCGATAACCTCTGTGACACCACCTAAATTTTCCACCCCGCTTTCCATTTTTAATGGCTTTTTTCTTAAAAAAGTTCCCTTCCCTTGCTTTTTATAAACTATGCCTTCTTGAGATAGTTGAGCTATAGCTTCTCTCAACGTTACTCTACTAATATTAAATATATTTACAAAATCTGTTTCTGAAGGGAGTTTCTCTCCTGGTTTTAAATCCTTCTGTTCTATGTATTCTATAATTTTTTCTTTCACTATCGCACTCAATGGTGATCTTTTTCTTTCTAAAAAATCTGCCAACTTAATATTCACCTTCTCTAATACTAAAGTTTCCTTGCTTATTATCAATTATATCTTAAAACTCTCAACTAATCCTTTTAACTCTGTTGATATTTCACTTAACTCTTTTGCTTCTTCGTTTATCCCTATCGCTTGTCTTAGTTGATTGTCTATTACTCCCCTTGATCCTTCTATTTCTTCACTTATTTCTGTTATCGCTTTCGCCACCCTGTCCATCGCTGAACTCATCTCTTGCGCACTTGCACTTTGCTCTTGGGCACTTGCTGTCATGTTTC
>NZ_AUPM01000075.1 GCF_003265365.1 Petrotoga sp. 9PW.55.5.1
CTCACTTGAATGAAATCATGAACCCATACTGAACTTGCACTCTTATCTATGCCCAATCCCAATTCGATTAAACTAGCTCCTAAGTAGAAAGCAACAATTGAAGTGTGAGAAACAATTGTAATAGAACCAATTGCAATTAAACCTTGTCCTATTATTGATACTTTCACACCTTCAAAACGCTTTAGAAGTATGCCTGCTAAACTATTTCCAACGGCTAATACTACAAGAAAAATAGCCATTGTAAAACCTAAGTATGCGGTAGACAATTTAAGCTCTTTGACCATATATAATTGCCATATCATTACAAAGGTCTGGAAAGCAATTCTTCCTGTCATAGAGTAAATCAAAATTAATCTCATTGTGGCACTTTTAAAAATATCAATTGTGTTTCGAACAAGGGCTTTCCTAAATGAAATTGCCCTATCTCCGTAATTTTCATTTAAAATAAAAATAAGCATGATCGATGTTCCAAGTGCCATTATACCAGCAACTAATAAGGGAAAATCCGGACGACCAATTGCAAGAACAGAGGACAATAAAGCCACGATAGCGCCGAATATTAGTGAAATTGCATTTGCATTCGGAAACACTTTCGCTTTTAAATGCGCTCGACCCTCTTTAGTAATTTCATCAACAAACCAAGCTCCTGGAGTACCACTAATCAATGAAACGCCGACTGCCCACAATAAAATACTCAAGATAAAAGTAAATAGATTATTTGCTTGGAAGAATACCAGTAACCCGATGGACCATATAAAAAATCCTAACACTAACGATCTTTTCCTCCCGTATTTATCAGCAATGTTTCCAGTTGGAAAGTCAAATATACTTAACGCTATTGAAGAAATCGCTAATACCTGGCCAATTTGAAATGAAGTTAATCCCCTTAAACCCATATGAGCAACATAGACGGTTCCGAATAATTTATCAATACCGTTATAAAGGATAATAATAAAATAATATTTCATTATTGTAGAGTCGGGTTTCATTGATTTACCAAAACGCCCCATAGGTCAGATCCTCCTGTTTTTATAAGATTATTATCGATACCATTTACCTCACTGTATTTTTGTATAGCTAAGATACCCACAAGGGGCGCCAAAGTATCAATTGGATTTAAATATGCTTCAAGTAGAATTGATGCAATAATTTCAGAAGGCAAGTCGGTTAAGTTAGACAAATAAGACATTGAAGATGACCAGTCAGCATTCTGTTTGTGAACGCATAACACCGCCAAAGCCTTTAGAGCCATAACAAAATGATCCCTTTTATTCCAAAGGTTCATTTCTTCATCAAAGTTCAATAATAAATACTGATCTTGGACATACTTTGCCCAACCTTCTATGAAAAAAATGTTCTCATATGATAATCTGCATAAATTATTCTTGTTACTTGAATAGTAAAGTGTGCGTTCATAATGGTGGCCAGGGTATACCTCATGTACTAAATCTAAGATAAGTTGGCTTTGGTTACTATAAGAGCTTGGTCTACAGAAAAAGTAAAAGGATGGTTCATTCGTTAATGTATTAACTATTGTAAAAGTCAATACCATAGTGTACAAAAAATGGAAAATAATAATGTACAAAAAATAGAATTAAGAATTAGAAACGTTTGAAAACAAATCCAGCTTTTCTTTTAATCTGTAAGATTCTCCTTTTATTGAAATCACATGTGAATGGTGTAAAAGTCTGTCTAAAATAGCTTGTGCTAACATAGGAGAACCAAATATTTCCTGCCAATCAGAAAAAGGTGTATTTGTAGTTATTATCGTACTATGTTTTTCGTATCTTTCTGAAATCAATTGAAAAAATAGGTTAGAACTGTCATTATCTATTGGCAAATATCCTATCTCATCTATTACAAGTACTTTGTATTTTGCAAAATGTTTTAGTCTTGTTTGTAGTCTATTTTCTAATAATGCCTTTTTTAGTTGTGACATTAAGTCATAGAAATTGATAAAATATGTTGAATATCTGTGTTTTGCACATTCTATTGCGATTGAAACCGGCCTGACCCCCTGTTATTGGAGAATAAATAAGGAAATCTCATTTTTTCACAAAAATAGTTTTTGAATTAAAATAAGAATCTGAATTGTTCTCGAACATCTTATTAAATTCACTCGGTGTCATATAATTCAAAGAACCATGTGGTCTTAAGTTATGATAAAAGAACATATATGCGTTGTAAGCTTGAAAAACATCTTCAATATTTTCAAAAGAACTTA
>NZ_AUPM01000076.1 GCF_003265365.1 Petrotoga sp. 9PW.55.5.1
CCTTCTCCTATTATCTTCTCCATCTTTTAATACTTACTACCTTATCTGCTTTTCTTATCGTCGATAACCTGTGAGATATTATTATCAACGTCATATCGTATTCTTTTAATTCTTCAAATATCTCTTCTTCTGTTTGTGAGTCTACTCCCGATGTCGCTTCATCTAATATCAGTACCTTAGGATTTCTTATCAATGCCCTTGCTATGGCTACCCTTTGCCTTTGTCCATCTGATAACTTACTTCCTCTTTCTCCTACTATCGTATCGTATCCTTCATCTAATAAGTTTATGAATTTATCTACCTTCGCTTTTTTCACAGCTTTGTCGAACTCTTCTTCACTGAATTCATCACCTAACATTATGTTTTCTTTTACACTCATGTTGAATAATGGATCGTTACCCCTTACCAGTTTTATACCTTCTCTTATCTCTTGCCATATTTAAGTTTAAAAGACATTATTGTTTATCAGTTCATATTTTTTTTCAGTTGCTTTCATTTCACTTTCTAAAAGAAAACAATTAAAAGCTAAATTAGCCTTTGTATTCTCCAAAGAAGAATATATCCTTAGAAACTCTAAAATTATTTGTGAATTATCAGGATAAGAAGATACTAAAAATGTTAATTGCTCTAATTTCATAGAAAGAACTTTCGCTGAATCTTCTAAATAACTGATGGCGTTCCAAATATTATAAACATACATTAACTGATTATTATTTTGTTCGCTAACTAATAAATCTAAATCTTCCATTTCTGTAGTTTTGAAAGAAGAAGCTGTAGTTTCAAAAAATAATCCTAAAGAAAAATTAAAAGAATCATTGTAAGATATAGTAACTTCAGGCTTTAAAGAAAATTTATTGGCTAATTCAATTTGATTTCCAATTCTAAGTGTGTAAGCTAAATTTGGGGACTCTTGATCGTAGGTATTTTCGTAAGATAAAGTGGTTGAAATTGTTGGAATGTTCGGATAATATTTTGGGGCTAAAGTAATGAAATAGAATTCATTAATTTCTTGTATTTTTTGAACGAAATTCTCTAAATACTCTGAAGTATAATATGTATTTAAAAAGTACCGAATATATTCTTCAAAGCTAAAATTTGATATATTTTTAATTTCTTCATTTTGACTTATTAAAATATCGAATTGTTTCTTATTCAACTCAAATGAATTTTTTATATTATTGTAATCAGATTTATATTGTGAAATTATTATTTTGTTATCAAGATAATTGTTGTAGGCTATTTGTTTATTTTTATATTCATTTTCTATCTCTCTTTCTTGTTGATCAAAATGATTATAATAATTATTATAAAGATTTAAAATGTTTTTTTGATTCATATAATTTAGAATGGAGGAAAAAATAGATATTATCTGTTCTTTTTCTATATCTATTTTTTGAAATTCTGCTTTCACTATTTCCTTTTCTTTTTCTTGCTCCATTTTGCCCATAAACAGTACATTCCTCAAATCATTTGAAAAATTTATATTATAACTATTTTGGTTAATAGTCAACCCTATTGAAGGAATAGGATTAAATTTGATATTATCTCGTTCACTAATTTGAGTATTTAATTGATTTTCTATAATCTTTTTGTTATAGGTATCAATTGTTTGAGCGATTTTTTCTATGTTATTGTACACATTAGCTGAAATAGTTAAATTAATTATAACAAACAATACTATTGAAACTTTCCTAAACACTTTTATCTTCACCTTCTTTATGCAATATCATCTTTCAAAAATAACTTCTTAAAAATGTGCATTTACCTGGATTACTTTCCACCTTTAATAGTATTCCTTTTAAATAAAAAGGTAAATGCACAAGCTAAATCGTATTTTTTAAACTATCAGAGTTTTTGCACCATCAAATAAACAGTTGCTCCAATTTATACTATCCGTTTCTATTACTATAATACGTATATTAAATCCAATTAGATCATTAATTCAGTCATCTTTAATATTTTGTAGCTTCTCTATTATTGGTAAAGTTTCATATATTTGGTAATTTTCTTTTGTTACCAATATTAAAAATCCTCTGTAAGCTAGCAATTTTATTGGTTCTTCAACGAAAGGTTGTTCGTTAATTACTTTAGTTGAATATTTTCCCTCTTCGTTTTGTACAATGACAGCTATTTTAAGTTTATTATCTGATACGGAATGGTATGATATGAATATATTTTCTAATGAATCAATTGCAAAACCATAGATCTTATCATCTTTCAATTCTTCTAAAAAAATACTTTTTAGAAAACTTCCCGTTATTTGATTGTACTGGTAAATTCTATTTGAAGAATCTCTGATATATAAATCCCCTCTTTCAGAAGTTATTACTTCCTCAAATTGTGTGGAGTCTATTCCTTCTATGTTACTTCCCTTGGTTGCAGAAAAAGATAAAACTATTTCGCCTGAAATATTCATAAGTTGAATTTTATTATTCTTTTTATCTAACAGCCAAAAGACACCTTCCGAAAAACCATAAGATGTGGATAATAGTAGATCATTTTTAGAGTTTATTTCAACATCTATAGTATTAACCAAATCTCCATCTAATGATAAAACAACAACCTTATTTATATTTTCTGAGTAGCCAACAATGAAGTTTGAAATTCCATTTGATTGAATAACACTTCTTTCTTCTGAAGAAACGTCTGTTTCTCTTACAACTACAAAGATTAAATTACTTATTTCATAATCTTGATATTCTTTTTTTGGAAATATGTGTATAATATTGTGCGGTGCAAATCTATCAGGTTGAATAACTGAGTAAATCTCTATATATGATTCAACCAGAATGTTGTTAGGTTCTGAATATACATAAAATTTACTATCTCCATAAGAAAATGCATCAGTAATTGGAGGAAGTTTATCAACTGTGAAAGTATAAGATGGAGAAATATCCATAAAAGCATCCACACTTCCTTCAGCAAACAAAAAATTACACCAAGCGATAGAAAATATGGTTATTAAGACAAATATTTTCGTTACTTTTTTTGTGGATCTTCTCATTGCATTCATCTCCTTTTTTTCACTTTATAAATTTAATAGAATCCAAATAAAACCTTTTCTTTTCACTAACAATTAATTAAGAAGATTTACTTAACTTAATTGAAATTATAAGTTGAAATATCCTGTAAGTCAATTCCAATCTTACTTACTTAATATTATATATAAACATATCCACTCAAAATTGATATAATGGAACTGTTGCAGACCAACTGCCTGTATCAGTTATGTTCCCAAAAACATTACGAAACTGTGCTGTTACATTATAAGAACGTATTCTCCAATCAACATACCAATCAACTGTATATAAAGGAGGAAGCGTTATAGAAGAAGAAATAGTATCTGTAATAGTTTGTCCTTGAGAATAGCCTATCTTAGCTTCTACTATACTACTAAATCCAGATGATGTACTTATAGTAACGGTTTTAGATACGGACCTACTAAAAGTTGCAACCATTTCAACAGCTGAAAGAGTTAAATTAATTATAACAAACGATACTATTGAAACTTCCCTAAACACTTTTATCTTCACCTTCATTATACAATAGTATCTTTCAAAGAAAACTTCTTAAAAAATGTGCGTTTACCTGGATTACTTTTCCACCTTTAATAGTATTCCTTTTAAATAAAAAGGTAAATGCACAAGCTAAAATCGTGTTTTCAAAACTATTAGAAAATATCAGCAAAAGTATAATTATTCAATATTCCACCTCACAACTTTGTGAGGGATAGCAAGGTCAAAAAAATATCTTTTTAATTCTCCGTGGTTGTAAATTACAATATATCCCCTAGTTCCATTTTCTTCTTTTACTACATCAAATTTTGGATATAAAAAGATTTTTGGACTATTAATGTATAACTTTATATTTAAATCTTTATCAAAAATGTATATTTCACTTTCACCTTTCGACAGCATCAAGTTATTTTCAAAGCTAATAAAAGAATGGTTTATTATTGAATCTTCCCCTAATTCAACTCTCTTTTCTTCTACATATTTGTTATCTTTTGCTGATAATTTATAAACACCTCTAATAAAACTTATTGTTATACCTTCTTGATCTTCTTTGCCTTCCGTATAATATACATATAGACTGTTATCAATTATTTCTAAATTATTATATTGAATAAAATTTGATAATTCAACTGACTCAGGGTATATTTTTATAGCTTCCTTTCCCATTATTTTGAAAATCCCTTTAATATCATCTAAAACGTATATTTGTGAATTTAAAATGGCTATGTCGCTCAACTTCATTGATTCGTTCAATTCTATTTTATTAAGAAACATCCCATTTGGATCATACATTTTAATGATGTTAGAATAAGCTACGTACAATACCCCATTAGAGTAACTTAACCCTCCAACATCTAAAAATTTTGTGTAGTCTTCTTGATTTATAAGGCGTGGAGTTAATTCAGTTAGAGGATGAATTAATGCATCTGTTTGCAAGTCAATAACTCTTTTAATATTTCCTCCTGCATCTAATAGAGCAACTGCTTTGTTTTCCAATAACAAGAAAGTTCGGCTACTTTCGCTCTCTATATCCAAAATTTGATAATAGTCTCCAGAATAATTAACGATAAAATTTTCATCGAGTTCTAAATCAACAGCGAATATACTGAAAGATAAAATAACAAAAATACCGATCAAACCAAACTTGTTTTTCATAATAATGTCTCCTCTTATTTTAGTTAATTACCTGTAATACCTCCCCAACTTAACAAACATTTCTCATCTTTTTAATACTTTAAAATACATACTTACCAACTTTCTTCAATATAAATTACAATTTCTCCAGGTTTAAATCCGGATGTTCCATTTTCCCCTGTATCATCCCCTGCGAAAACAAAAACTCTCCCCAACACTAAAATAGTGATTAAGAATATTACAATAAGTCTCTTTGCTTTTTTTCTTCACCCCCATAACTTATTTTGATAAATAAAATTTCTGTACCCTATTTTTATCATACCCTTTTCTATATGATTTTCAAATAATTTTTTTATTGGGCTTAAATATAGTTAGAAACGTATTTTCAGAGATTGGCTCAAAAAATCTTATGTAAACTTTAATTAAGACATTTTTTATCATATTTTATATTTTGTTTTCGCTTTCTCTTTTTTGATGATAGTTATGATTTAATTAATTAAAAAGAGAAAAACGATTAACTATTGACTTGTTAACATTGGAACCAAAGTAAATATTATGTTGTTTTTAAATGACAATTATGAAACAAAAGTAGATATTCATAAGGAGATAATTCAAATGCTTTTAGAATTAGAATAAAAAAGTTCATAATGAACTATGGAAGGTATTATGAAATAAGAAACATACCAAAAGGATTAAGGTCAAAAGTACCAAAAGAAATCAATGTATTTGTGAAGAAGTACACTTTAAAAAGAAGATTATCTGCAACTTCTTTCTATGTTTTTGAAGAAAAAAAGAGAAGAACTTGTTGAAACGTTAGAGGAGTTTGGTTGACCAAAAAGATAAACTCCTCTTGAAAGGATTAGAGTAAAAGAGGTGTGAATATGCATTTTAGGTAGTTTGATGTTTTTTATTTATTTCTAACGGTTATATATAAAAATTATGATCAAAAGATATGATATAATTTTTCTATAGCAATAAGATTATAATTTTTATTTTAAAAATTATAAAAGGATCGAGAATATGGATAAAGTTATTTCAAAAAACAAAATACCAATTAGGTTAACAAATGAGAGATGGGTTCATATTACAGAAGAACATTCAGAAATGGCTGGATACTATTTCGAAATACTTGAAACAATTGAAAATCCCGAAGTAATTTATAGAGGTAGGGAAGGAGAGTTTATAGCTGTAAAAGAAATTGAGAAAAGTAAATATATCGTAGTTATATATAAGGAAACAAGTAAAGAAGATGGATTTGTAATAACCTCATTTTTAACAAGGAGAAAAAATCAATTGGAAAGGAGACCAAAAATATGGGAAAAATAGAAATAAAAAAGATATTAGACTTGATTCCCGTTTTAATAGAAGTTCCTTACTCACGAATATGGACCTCTTATGATAAAGAGGTCGATGTATTATACATAAATTTCAAAAAACCAAGTCATGCAGACGATTCTGAACTTACTGA
>NZ_AUPM01000077.1 GCF_003265365.1 Petrotoga sp. 9PW.55.5.1
TAGGTTATCGACGATAAGAAAAGCAGATAAGGTAGTAGTATTAAAAGATGGAGAAATAATAGGAGAAGGAACACACAACGAATTAATAGAAAGTTCTCCTGTTTACAAAGAGATCATCGAAAGTCAGTTGATTGTGTGAAAATCTCAAATGGAGTGATTCTAAGTGATAAGTAATTTTTTTTCTTCCAATACAAAAAGGCTATTTAAATATTCGAAAAAATATCAGAAAAAGGTTCGCAATATATTTGCTTTTTTCTTATCCGTAGAAATACTTCTTCTTATCCAACCTTTTGTTTTAAGATACCTAATTGACGATGTAATGATGCAAAGTAATTTTTCTCTTTTATTACCTATAATAATGTTATACTTGTTACTTGTAATAGGGCATATTACTCTCAATTTTTTTGCAAACTATTATATTATGAGTTACGGAGCAGATGTAATAAAGAACGAGCAACTTATTTTATACGAAAAACTTCAAAAGGCGCCCCCAATTTTTTTAAATTTTAAGATTGGAGATATATTAGCTCGTTTAACTTCTGATTTAGAATATATCTCTAACTTTTTAGTCATGACAAAACCTTCTATTATTATAAATATTATTCAATTTGGTCGTGTTTCTCTTATTTTATTTCTCTTTAATTGGCCGCTCGCACTGCTAACCTATGCTACAATTCCAATATATTTTTGGATATTGAAACATTTCAAAACTAAATTAATGGAAACCTCAAAAGAAGAAAGAAAAGGTTACAGTAAAGTCATGGAAAGTTTGAGAGAAAAGATAGAAAATGTAAATACAATCAAGCTTTACAAAAAAGAAGAATTCTTTCAACAAAAGCTAAAAGTAGAAATAAAGGAATGGAGCGAAAATAAAAAACAATATGTGTGGAGTGAAGTAAGTTTAAATAGAGGATTGATATTTATTTCTGCTATCATGACTCCAATTATCTTAGGTTTTGGTGGATACATGGTAATGAAAGGCATACTTACGTTGGGAACCTTAATAGCTTTTTTGGGTGTCTCACAGGGGTTATATGGACCGTTAAATTTGATTAGTGGTCAATTAGCAACTTTACAACAAGCAGACACACTCTCACAAAGATTCTTTGAAATATTCGATCTCCCAGAAGAAGAAAGCGAAGGAATTTATTCTTTACCTAAAAATTATGAC
>NZ_AUPM01000078.1 GCF_003265365.1 Petrotoga sp. 9PW.55.5.1
TTAGTAAGTTCAGAATCGTCTGCATGACTTGGTTTTTTGAAATTTATGTATAATACATCGACCTCTTTATCATAAGAGATCCATATTCGTGAGTAAGGAACTTCTATTAAAATGGGAATCAAATCTAATATCTTTTTTATTTCTATTTTTCCTATATTTTTGGTCTCCTTTCCAATTGATTTTTTCTCCTTGTTAAAAATGAGGTTATTACAAATTCATCTTCTTTACTTTTTCCTTATATATAACTACGATATTATTTACTTTTCTCAATTTCTTTTGCAGCTATAAATTCTTCTTTCCTACCTTTATAAATCACTTAGGGATTTTCAATTGTTCCAAGTATTTCGAAATAGTATCCAACCATTTCTGAATGTTCTTCTGTAATATGAATCCATACTTCATTTGTTAACCTAATTAGTATTTTGTTTTTTGAAATAACTATATCTATATTCTTGATCCTTTTATGATTTTTATTTTATCATTTACAATAGGCAAATTATATCATATCTTTTGATCATAATTTTTATATAACCGTTAGAAATAAATAAAATACATCAAACTATTTAAAATGCATATTCGTAGCTCTTTTACTCCAATCCTTTCAAGAGGTGTTTATCTTTTTGGTCAACCAAACCCCTCTAACGTTTCAACAAATTCATCTCTTTTTTTCTTCAAAAACATAGAAAGAAGACGCAGACAATCTTCTTTTTAAAGTGTGCTTCTTCACAAATACATTAATTTCTTTTGGTACCTTTGACCTTAATTCTTTTGGGATGTTTCTTATTTCATAATACCTTCCAAAGTTCATTATGAACTCTTTTATTCTAATGCTAAAAGAATTTGAATCATCTCCTTCTACATACATCTGTTTTTGTTCCATAATTGTCATTTAAAAACAACATAATATTTACTTTGATTCCAATGTTAACAAGTCAATAGTTAATCGTTTTTCTCTCTTTAATTAATTAAATCATAACTATCATCAAAAAAGAGAAAGCGAAAACAGAGTATAAAACATGATAAAAAACATTTTATTTCGAGTTTACATAAGCTTTTTTGAGGCAATCTCTGAAAATATATTCCAATCTATATTTGAACCTGATAAAAAAATCGCTTGAAAATCATATAGAAAAGGGTATGATAAAAATAGTGAAAGGTCTTTTGAGTTTGTAGAGAAGAAGGTTAATTACAAAATCAAAAAGGTTGGATAAAAATGAAAAAGTTCGTTGTTGTTTTATTGACAGTGGTATTGCTATCAGGGGGAATATTTGTTTTCGCAGGTGATAATGAAGGAATCGCAGGTTTCGAATCATTAAATCCTGGAGAAATTGTAAGTTATATTGAAGAAAGTTGGTAAGTATGTATTTTAAACTTTTAAAGAGTATTGCGAAAAGGATTAAAAAGACGAGAAGTGTTTGGTAAGTTGGGTGCAAATTATCATTAGATATTTATGTTAGTAGTTCAAAATTCTAAAGAGTGTTTTTATTTAAAAAAGGTAAAAGTATGCGAAAAAATAAGATATTTGCGCGCAAAGGAAACATCCTGCAGGTTAGGGAAACTAAAAATTAGTAGTGAAAGGAGGTCAGACTAAATGATCGAACTTAAATCGAAAGAAAGTAGGACTCCATCAGGAGGATGTGGTGGTAAGGGTTGTGGAAATTGTGGTGCAGTAATGAGATAAAAAAGTGAGATTCGTGCCCATTTCCCATTTGTTTAATTTTTTGTTAAGGGAAAAGGGCACGAACACTTTTGATAATCTAAAAGATAAAGCAAAAAGTCTTTTTTATATATGTTGAAAAAACTCCTAAAATAAATAAAAGTAGATATTAAAAATGTGTTTCTCAATTTACTATTATACGAGGGGTGAGAAGATGGAAAATCTAAAATTAGAATTATTAAAAAGAAACTTAAATAAATTGAAAAAAGATCTTTTTCTTCTTTCTACGGGGAATGGACAAAAGGGAATTTTATTTCATAAACCTTCACTTAAGATTTACTATTTAAAAGAACCTTATAAGCAAATCTTCTATGAACTTTTAAATGAAGTGGATGATTCTTGCCTATATAACTGGCTAAAAAAGAATGAAAATATTATTTTGGAGTTTTGGAACGAAATAGAATTTTTTATAAAGTACAAAATTAACAATACTTCTAAAAGTTTAGAAAGATTGGCTCTTCTTGTTTCACAAGAGTGTGGCCTAGAATGTAAATATTGCTATGCAAGAGGGGGTAACTATGGGAGAAATTCTTTTATGAACAGTGTCACAGCCAAAAGAACTTTAGAAATTTTTGTTAATTTATTTAATGATATTGAAACAGTTCAATTTTTTGGTGGAGAACCTTTATTAAATATAAAATGTATTGAAGAAACAGCTCTTTATGTCAAGTCCCTTTGCCAAAAAGGGTTTTTAAAGAAAAAGCCCATACTCAATATTGTTACTGGTTTAGGTGTCTCAAAAAAAATAATCGAAGAGTTAAAAGCACTTATAGAAGAATTTTCAGAGTTTAAGTTTGAAGTAGTTGTTAGCATAGATGGTCCAGAAATAATTCAAAACTATTTAAGACCTTTCAAGGGAGGATACCCTTCTTTCGAAATTATAAAACGAAATATGGAGTCTCTACAACAAATTAATCAACCTCAATTAGTAGAAGTAACATACACAAACTTTCATATAAAAAATGGATTTAAACCCAGTGATCTAAAGTCATTCTTTTATACAGAATTTAAAATAGAAAATATTATGATCGCTCCCGTAATATCAAAAAATCCTGAGGTCTCACTTGTCAATAGAGATTTGGTATTACTGGGTGAATATCAAGAGGCTATAAATCTATATCAAAATGGAAACAATAGTAAAATCAATTTAATAAACGAACTAGTAAATCAAATCCTAGAGCAAGCACCTAATCCTTATTTTTGTGGAAGCGGGATTAATAGTTTTGTAGTTGATTCAATAGGGAATATTTTTCCATGTCAGCTTTTAGTTGATAATAATGATTTTTCATTAGGGAATGTATTTGAAAGTAAAGAGAAATTAGAAAATCTTTTAGCAGTATCACAACAAAAATATAGTAAAATATTTGATAAAACCAAGGATAAAAGCTGTTCCAATTGTTTTTTAGAATATTTTTGCCGTGGTTGTCCTATAGCTCCTATTCTTTTGGGAGACCAAATGAAAATACCATATGAAACCTGCGAGCCATTTAAAAAATGCATAAAAGACTCTATTTTAATTAAAATCAAAGAAGATTTTTTAGAATCAAACTACTGATCAAACGAATCATTGGAGGTTATTATATGAACAAATATGCGAAAAGGCTTATAAAATATGGTGTAAAAAATTATAAAAGATATATGATTATCATATTTCTTTTAGGTATAATAAGTATTGCATTTGGTTCGCTGAACCCTTTTTTTCTTCAATACTTAATTGATGAAATAATATCGCTTCAAAAAATTAATATCTTACCCTATTTTTTATTTTTTTTGATTGGGGTAGTAGCTTTAGATAGGTTATTCAGTTATTTTTTTAATACTTACCATCGAAAAGTTAACTTTC
>NZ_AUPM01000079.1 GCF_003265365.1 Petrotoga sp. 9PW.55.5.1
CTAGTGAATTTAGTAGAATCTTTTCTCGATGATAATAATTGTTTTAATTCCAAAACCATTTTTGTGAAAAAGTAAGATTTCTTTATTTATTCTCCAATAACAGAGGGTGAGGCTGCTTTAAAAAAACGCCCAAAAAGGGCGTTTTGAGGGTTTATATATGAAAAATTGTTTGAAATATTAAACTTATTCACCAGTTAGATCTAAGGCACAAATAATAATACTTACTTCCATTCCAGCTTCCATTCCGGCTTCAATTCCCTCTATTAGGTCTAGATATTTAGTTAAATTACTCTCTGTTCCAGAAATTGCAAAAAAAAGATTATTCGCTAAATATGTATCCCTGTTTGGATACCAATCTTCGTTCCAACCTTCTAAACCTGATAAATCTGGTAATTGATATTCATAATTACTTGAATCACCTAACCAACCGTCTGATAATATAATTGTCCATTGTACTGGCGAATCAGTTGTATAGGGGGGGAACAATATAGCCTCATAAAATCTTATTTCATGACCAGCGATGTCAGGATCGTATGGTGTCCAACTGAATGTGTTATTATCAAACCTAGGCATTTCCAAAGTATCTGATGGCAATGTATCTAACACTTCAATGTCATTTGGATATGATTTATATTTAATAAAAGTTCTGTCATAATATCCATCATATTTACTAACCGATAAACCATACAAATCATCATCGGATGTTAAGTCACTAGGAATCCTTAATTCTTTATCATTACTAAACCAAGTATAAACTGACGTTGTTCCTCCTGCTAATAAGTCTACATCAACGAACGCTCCTGGTATTGTGGTTTTTAAAGTATAAGTATCTAAAGGAACAAAATCAGAAAACGAAATATCTTGGCTATCATCTCCAGAAAGAGTTCTATTTCTATCAATGTAGATATGGCTAAAGTCTTCATAGATTTGGCCAAAGTCTGGATATTGATCCACTGCTAAAATTACCAAATCGTATGTACCTGCGTTAATGTTGATTTCTATAGGATTAGTTAAGGGATGTGCAACCAAAAAAGATGTGCCATGTGTATGACTTCCATATGAAACAGAGACATACTTACCTTTAAAATCATCTCCAAAATTCAACGTCAATGTAGAATCATACGAATCAGTCCCGCCTCTAAAATTTATCGGCACTTCCTTAGCTTCTGAAGTATTTAGATTCATTATTTGAATGTCATAGTGGTACTTTCCATACCCTTCTTCATCATCCCATTCATCCCATTCATCATACCATCCA